>NZ_JBGSUU010000028.1:0-17861 GCF_041753295.1 Geminocystis sp. | reverse complement strand
ATACATTTTTAAGCATTCATTTCTTACCCCATCACTATAACCTCTGGAACTAATCTTTAGTGGATTTATAAACTGCCTACCACAATCAACACAAAGATGATTTTGCTTTCCTTTTTTAATTCCATTTTTGTGAATATGTTTCGACCCGCACTCTGGACATTGTATCATTTTTTTATTTTTGATAATTTGACCCCTTTATCTAAAAATCATACCTTAATTCAGCAACGCCGCAATTTTTAACCAAAATGAAAATAAATAAATTGATCGAACCTTGATAGACTTGATACAAAACCCCTGTTCATGCCCTTGATATGCTTAAAATAGTAAATTATTGGAAAAAATATAAGCATAAATACTATGACTTGGTTAGAAACATATCATCAACACGTTCAAGAAAGAGCAAAGTTGGGCATTCCTCCCTTACCCCTTAACGCCGAACAAACATCGCACTTATGCGAAATGTTGCAGAATCCCCCAGAGGAATTAAAAGAAGAATTAATGATGTTATTGCGCAATCGAATCCCCCCCGGAGTGGATGAAGCATCCTACGTCAAAGCAGGATTTTTAACCGCCGTGGCAAAAGGAGAATTAACCTCCCCTATTATCTCCAAACAAGGCGCAGTGAGTTTATTAGGTACAATGATGGGCGGTTATAACGTGCAATCCCTCATCAGTTTATTAAAATCCTCAGACAGCAACGTTGCCCTCGAAGCCAGTAACGCCCTCAGTAAAACCCTTTTAGTCTTCGATGCCTTTAACGATGTATTAGAATTATCGGAAACCAACCCCTACGCTAAACAAGTGATTGACGCATGGGCAGAAGCATCATGGTTTATCAGTAAGCCCAAAGTAGCCGAATCCATCACCGTGACGGTGTTTAAAGTTACGGGAGAAACCAACACCGATGATTTATCCCCCGCACCCCATGCCACCACTCGCCCTGATATTCCCTTACACGCTTTAGCGATGTTAGAATCGAGAATGCCCGACGGGTTAGAGGCGATCGCCAAATTAAAAGAAAAAGGGCATCCCGTTGCCTATGTCGGTGACGTAGTGGGTACAGGTTCTTCTCGTAAGTCTGCAATCAATTCCGTATTATGGCACATCGGCAATGAAATTCCTTTTGTACCGAATAAAAAATCTGGTGGTTATGTATTAGGAGGCAAGATTGCACCTATCTTCTTCAACACTGCCGAAGATTCTGGGGCATTACCCATCGAGTGCGATGTTAATAACCTAAACACTGGAGATGTCATCACCATTTATCCCTACGAAGGCAAAATCACCAACGAAAACGGCGAAACTATTACCACTTTCACCCTCAAGCCTGAGACAATTTTAGACGAAGTTCGAGCAGGTGGACGCATTCCCCTTTTAATTGGACGGGCTTTAACCGATAAAACCCGTCAAGCATTGGGATTAGAGCCTAGTAACTTATTTGTACGTCCCATCCCCCCCCGCCCCCCTTTGAAAGGGGGGAGTAGCATTGGGTTTACTTTAGCTCAAAAAATGGTAGGAAAAGCCTGTGGAGTGGAAGGAATCCGCCCCGGCACTTCCTGCGAACCCATTATGACTACTGTAGGTTCTCAAGATACCACTGGACCTATGACAAGGGATGAGTTAAAAGAATTGGCTTGTTTAGGATTCAATGCAGATTTAACCTTACAAACCTTCTGTCATACTGCGGCTTATCCCAAACCCGTTGACATTAAAACCCACAAAGAATTACCTGATTTTTTCTCTACTCGTGGCGGTGTCGCTTTACGTCCGGGTGATGGTATCATTCACTCATGGTTAAATCGGATGTTATTGCCTGATACTGTTGGCACTGGAGGCGATTCTCATACTCGTTTTCCTCTCGGTATTTCTTTCCCCGCAGGTTCAGGTTTAGTGGCATTTGCGGCGGCTTTAGGGGCGATGCCTTTAGATATGCCTGAGTCGGTTTTAGTTAAATTCACAGGAGAATTACAACCCGGGGTGACTTTACGAGACATTGTTAACGCAATCCCTTGGGTAGCTATGCAAGAAGGTAAATTAACCTACGGCAAAGGCGATAAAATTAACGTTTTCAACGGGCGTATCATGGAAATGGAAGGCTTACCAGACTTAAAAGTTGAACAGGCTTTCGAGTTAACCGACGCTACTGCTGAACGTTCTTGTTCTGGTAGTACAATTAAACTCAGTGAAGAAACTGTGGCGGAGTATCTTCGATCAAATGTTAGCTTAATGAAGAACATGATCGCAAGGGGTTATGCAGATGCTCGTACATTATTGCGCCGTATTGCCAAGATGGAGGAATGGTTAGCGAATCCTTCCCTCATGTCTGGGGATGAAAATGCGGAATATGCTGATATTATCACCGTTAACTTGAATGAAATCAAAGAGCCGATCGTTGCCGCTCCCAATGATCCAGATAATGTTAAACTCATGAGCGAATGTGCAGGGGATAAAATCGATGAGGTGTTCATCGGTTCATGTATGACAAACATCGGACATTACCGAGCGGCAGCGAAGATTTTAGAAGGTGCTGGTACGGTAAAAGGACGTTTATGGGTATGTCCTCCCACTCGTATGGATGAAACACAGTTACGCAATGAAGGGGTTTATAGTATCTTTGAAAGTTCAGGTGCAAGAACAGAAATGCCCGGATGTTCTCTGTGTATGGGTAATCAAGCCCGTGTGGAAGACAATGCAACGGTATTTTCTACTTCTACCCGTAACTTTAACAACCGTATGGGTAAAGGTGCAAGGGTTTATCTCGGTAGTGCTGAATTGGCTGCAGTCTGTGCCTTATTGGGTAAAATTCCCACTGTGGAGGAATATATGGCGATCGTATCTGAGAAAATTGATCCTTTCAAGGGTGAATTATACCGTTATTTAAACTTCAATGAAATTGATAATTTTGAAGATGAAGGGCGAGTAATTGCTTTAGAAGATATGCCGAAAATTGAGGACATTTTAGGTATGCCTGTATAATAATTGTCGGGTGGGTCTTTTATGGGACTCACCTACTTAATTACAAACCTGGTAAAATTTAACTAATCAGTGAGAGCATAGTCACTATCCAAAAAGAGATATAAAATAGTTGTAGTTACAAGTAATTTATGATTTCATCGTTAAAAATAACCGTATTAGTGGAAAATACGGCAGGAGGAAGAGGTTTATTGGGTGAACATGGTGTTTCTTTCCTCATAGAAACTAATAACTCTCGTATTCTCTTTGATACGGGGCAAGGTATGACTTTAATTCATAATGCGGAAGTATTAGGCATTTCTTTAAATAATTTAGATGCTATTGCCCTTAGTCATGGACATTATGATCATAGTGGAGGATTACCCCATTTACTGCCTTTGTGTCAAAATACTGATTTATACCTCCATCCCGATGCTACACAGTCTAAATATAGTCCGAGGGGTGATATTGGCTTTAGCTTAGATGAGGCAACCTTGAAAAGTAGTTTTCGCCGTGTGATTAAAACCGAAAAACCCACAAAAATTATTGAGGGAGTTTATCTGACAGGTACTATCCCCCGAAATCATCCCCTAGAGGACACTGGTGATTCATTTTGGCACGATAAAAAACATCATGATGTTGACCTCATCCTTGATGATCAAGCCCTTTATTTGGACACGGAAAAAGGTTTGGTAGTGGTTTTAGGCTGCGCCCATGCAGGAGTTATTAATACCTTCGACTACATTAGTCAAATTACCCATCAACAAGAGATTTTCGCTGTTATTGGAGGTATGCACCTATTACTTGCTAGTCGAGAAAGAATTATGGCAACAGTAGCAACCTTGAAAAAATATCGGATTCAATTATTAGGAGCGAACCATTGTACTGGCTTAGGAGCGATCGTGCTTTTATGGCAAGAATTAAAATCGATAGACTGTCGAGATTGTCGAGTGGGAACTATTTTAGCCATTAACAATTAGTTTTTGCTAACTGCGGATAACTCCGTAGTTAACGGGCTAATCGTCATATAATTAAAAATATCTTAACTGAATATGAGAAAGTTTCATCACAATTACCTGATCCTGATATAGATGAAGTATTAATGTTTGATGATCAAAGAAGTCAATACCTTTGGTTTAATATTGGCTGGAAAAATAAGAGAAGAGTTAAATACGATCAAGTCGAACTGGATCAATGGCGATCGCTTGAGGAATTTTATATCATAGTTACACAAGGGATAAATTGGCTAACTTAGGAATTATTATTATGCTAGATCAAATGATTAAGATATTGGAAGGGCAACAAATAGGCTCTTCTCGTCTTAATAAGTTTTTTGGTGCAGGTAGTTCTAGTGAGGTATTTCATATTTATGAAGATTATTGAGAATAATGAGATAATTCTAAATATAGAAAGAGGTAAAGTAAGTTATTTAATTCGTACTGTAAGTAGCTTAATTGCTTTTTTCTTATTATTGATTTCTGTTTGGGGATTACGACTATTTTTTTATCGTTCAACATTAGATTGTAATAAACCAGAACCCAATCAAGGTTCGTGTATAATTACCGTTCATGATCTCATCAATAGCTATACTTATAAATATTCTTTGTCTTCAGGGATCAAAGGTAAAGCTAAAAAAGTTGATTCTGGTTATCCTAGTTATCTAGTGATTTTAGAAGGAAGTAATCAAAGAATTGATGCACTTTTTCATGGAGGAGATGAAGATGCACAAGAAGAAAAAATGAAAACGATTAATTCTTTTTTTGAAAATCTCGATCATCCCTCTATAAATTCACTTAATATTATCGATGATTATAATTTTACCAATCTAGGAGTCAATGGTTTTTTTATCTTAATCAGTTGCCTAATAATCAATTATTATTTTAGGCATTATAAAGAAGTTAGCTATCTTTTTGATAAACATAATAATCAATTTTTAATCACTAACAAAAACTTATTTCACACAAAAATTGAGGAGTATCAATTATCTGATATTGATCAGTGTATTTTAGAAGAAACTGATCTTAATAATGATCCAGAAGAAAGTCCTATTTATATTTACAAGACGAAGATATTATTTAATAATAATTCCAGTGTTATTTTGAAAATTGGCAGGAATAAATCAAAAAAAGAAGAAATAATTAATATTATTAATCAGTTTATTGAAGGGAGAAAACTTTAAGTTTATAACTCTCTAACTCCTAATTCCTAATTCCTAAAACCTTCTCTTTATTTCTCCGTTTACCTTTATTTATCCATATTTTTTATTTGTCTTACCACCGTTAAAGCCGAATAACTGACTCCTGCTGTGCCTTCACCCGGATGAGTTGAGTCTCCTACTAACCATAAATTATTAATAGGGGTGCGAGTAGCGATACCAAAAGGGCCAAATGTACCGATTCTTTGCCCAACACCGCCAACGATGCCTTTTTCTCTTGCTGTGTATTTATAAAAAGTAACAGGAGTCGCAACCTCTTGATGAATAATTGTCTCAGAAGTTAGGTTAAAATATTCTTTTAAACGGGCGATCGCTTTATCAGTATAATTTTGTTTTAGTGCTTTATAATCTTCCAGAGGTATATCCCACCAACGGTTAACATCGGTAAAAGAAGAAGCGATAATCGTAGCTTTACCTTCAGTAGCTCTGCCGTCTTTTTGTTTACTAACAGAAATAAATAAAGAATTCATTTCGCCGATTTCCCCGTTATAGTCGTATAAAAATTGAAGATGAGGAGGGCAATTTTCAGGAATTGCAGTTATATCAACTCCTAAATAGATGACAAATGCACCAGAAGCTGGAGGTAAATTTTCTACTCGTTGAGTATAAGTCACTGGGATTTTTTCTGTCATGGTTACCAAGTTATTGACAGTGACGTTACCCACAACATGATGGGCTTTTTCTTCTCTAATTTCTCCCGTTTTCAGATTTTTAATAGTAACTCCCGTTACTTTACCGTTTTCCGTATGAATTTTTTGCACTAAATGACGCATATATAACTTGCCACCATATTTTTCTAATCCTTCAACAAGGCGATCGCTTAACACCTGCATACTGCCATTGAGATGATATAATCCTTGGGGAGATTGAGACACCGATAAAGCTGTTGCTGCATAAAGTAAAGCAGTTTCTTCCGTATCTACTTGAGAATATAACTTTAACTGCATATCGAGGAAAGTTTTTAACCGTTTATCTTTTCCTAAGCCAAATAAACGTAAAGCATCAGCCACCGTCATTAAAGTAAAAGGCACAGTGACAAAAGTATCTAATCGTAAGGCTTGAATTAATTGTGATAAATCCCATAAGTTGCGAGGTGGTAAAATAGGATCTCGACTTTGAAACTGCCAACTAGCATCAAATAAAGTCTTTAGTAATGCCCAAAAATTGGCACTATTCGGAAACTGTTTTTCTCTTGTTTCACGCCATTTATCAGGATTACGCCACACCATAATCGGTTGCTTTTCTTGGGGTAAAAATACCGCACAAGCAGGATCGCATTCTGTAGTCGATGGTAATTCTATTTCTAACTCTTTAAAAATACGATGATGAATGCCGCCTTTTTCTAAACCTGCCACTTGAGTCGCACCAACATCAAAAGTAAAACCCTTACGAGTAAAAGTAGAAGCGCATCCACCCGGTACGATTGCCTGATCATATATAGTAACATCATAGCCATAACGGGCTAATAATGCTCCTGTGGTTAAACCACCAATTCCAGCGCCGATAACGATTACTTTGTGTTGTTTTTCCATCTCTTCTTATTTTCTTCTTCCTATGCTTAATAAATCTTAACATAAGGATAGTTTGATAGATTTATTCTTGTCATGATGAATTTTTGAAACAGCAAAAAGTGGCTTCTAAATTAAGAAAAATTAGGAAAAATATAATAAAATATTCAAAAGTAATACTATGTTTTTGATAAATATTTTTTTTGTCAATATATTTTCGTAAATTAGTAATAATATCCGTTTTTAATTCATTTTAATTTTAACTTCTGATTAACTCTTTAGTTTTATTATTGATCTCGTTAGTCTTATCAATCAAACAGCAGTGTGTTTTTGTCAATAATTTTTGAAGTCTTTGAATTTTAGTATCAAAATCTTCTTGAGACAAATTTTGATCTTTTTTAATAAACCTAAGAGAATAAAAAACTAGAATCACCTTTAATTTGAGCGGTAAGTGTAAATAAAGATATAATTTGTGCCATAGCAATACTGTATAAAGTTAGTTAAATGGACGTTTTTCCACAAAATCAACAACTATATCTAGATCACAAATAATCGAATTCTGTTATAAGCTATAAAAGATAACTAAAAATACTTAAGGTATGTTAAAAGTATGACTAATATACAAGAAAAAATCCAAGAAGAATTAAAAGAAGCCAGAGAAGTTTGTGATATTAGTGGCACAAATTCCCCTGAATGTGCTGCGGCTTGGGATGCAGTAGAAGAGTTACAGGCGGAGGCATCTCACCAAAAAGAAAATGAGCCTCAAAAAACCTCTTTAGAGAGATATTGTGATGATAATCCTGATGCTGATGAATGTCGTCTTTATGAAGATTAATCTATTGCAATATAAATTCTCTTAGTTTATTGGGTGGGTGCTTCCCACCTTTTTTCGTGAGTTTTGAAAATAAAAAATTACGACTAAGTTTAGTAAATATTAATAATTAAAGCTCTGTTACTTCTATTCATGATAAATTATTCCTTGAAAAAGGTGTTAGGTGTCAATAATCTATAACAAACAAATTTAATTGTTAATTCTTATAATCTTGATAGTGTCAACTTTATAAGGTTTATTTTATTTTAATTTATTCTAACTACTGTAGAAAAGCCACAATTAATAACTTAACTTCCTAACGATAAAATTAGTTTTGTTTAAAATTGTAAATTATTCTTGCAATTGTTTTAAAAATCTTTAAATTTGAGATAGAACTAATTTATAGCTTTAGCTTAGATAAATATAGTAAAAATATAATTTACATAATTATGGATAACGACAAAAAATATCGAATGATTTGTACTCTTTCTTTTGGAGATATTTACGGTCAAATTATTGTTTGGTTAGGAGTTATTTTTATCAGTCTTGCTAGTACATTAGCTTTATGGAGTAGTACTCGTCAAATCTATGCTTTTGCTACAGTTGGCATTGTTTTAGTTCTATCTTTACCTTTTCTACTTTTTGCCTTTGTAACTACTTTATTAAATCATATTGAGTTCGTTCCTTTAGAGGAAACAGAATCTAATAAAGGAAAAAATAGAGCTAAATTTACTGCTAAAACAGCTCCAGCAACTGTTTAATAACAAGTAGTTGATAGTTGATCATTGACGATAAGTCGTAATTAAGTTAGAACATCAATAAAACTCAATTTTTAAAAGTAATTAAACTAGATATTTTTCTACTTTTTGGTTAAATTAAATCCGTTACCCATAATCAGTAAAAAACCTAGCTTAGTTACCTAAAATTAGTTTTATAGTAGTATTTTATCTTAATGGAGCTAAGGAGACTCGAACTCCTGACCCCTGCAATGCCATTGCAGTGCTCTACCAACTGAGCTATAACCCCTCATTAAATTTTATCAAACATTACCATAATAACAGTTTTTTCTTAAAAAATCAAGAATCTACAAGAATTTTTGGGAGTGATTAAATTCCGAAGAATGAGTTTTTATGATTAGAATAATTTAAACTATGGTTTTCCACAATTGTTGATACTGTTTAATGGACAACTGTGGTAAAGTATCGATAAACTCACTTTTTGCAAAAACTTCAGAAGACATTGGCGGAATTTTGGGATTGCTTTTTAAAGGTGATTTTAAAGGTGAAACTCCATTGGTAAATAAATTGATTTGTTTTGCGGATTTTTCCTCCCAACAAAAATCAATAAAATCATAAATTTTTTCTAATTGTTGAGGATTATTTGTTTCTTGACGAGGTTTTACCCATATATCCGCCCATAAAGATGTACCAGATTTAGGTATCACTGCTGAAATGTTACTATATTTTTCAACTACCGGTAATATATCTGTTGACCAACCTACTGCTAACCAAGTATCACCTAAAATCAAAGGTTGTAAATAATTAATATCATCATAAAATTTTACTTGTTTTTGCAGTGCTATCCACTCCGATTTAAGTTCGGAAATAGTGTTTAAATTCTCTGTATTGTAGGAATAACCAAGTTTTTTCAAAATTAAGCCTAACACTTCTCTGGGTTGATTTAACAAAGAAATTTGACGAGTAATATCTTGTCGCCATAAATCTTGCCAATCTTGAGGTTGCCATCCTAAAGAGGCAAATTTATCATTGCGATAAGCTATCATTACGCATCCCCAACGGTAGGCAGCACCCCAAATTTTACCATTATTATCGAGTTTTCCTTCTTCATTTCTTTTGGTTAAATTCTGAAATTCTTGGGGGATATTTTGCCAATTTTGAAGTTTATTTAATTCTAAGGGTTCAATTAATTTCTCGGCAATAGCTAAATTTAAGGAATAATTACCTAAAGTTACTAAGTCATTGGGTGTCGATTTATTATCCGAAAAGTTAGGTAAAAAAGGCGATTTATTCTTTTGAGTTAATACATTTTTACCTTGCCATTTTAACAATAAATTATATATATCTTCAAGGGTTGCCTGAGATTCAAAGTTAACAATACCCATTGTACGAGATTGTTGTGATAAGGCTGCGATTAATTGTATCGGAATTGAGCCTTGTAATAGTGCAACTTTTAAATCATAATTTTTTTCACAACCTGACAACAAAGAAGCTAGGGTTAAACTACCTATACCTTGTAAAAAAGAGCGACGATTCACCATATTAATTAATTAATAGTTATCCGATTATACCTCAGTTCGATACAACAATATCCGATTTCGGCAGGTTTATACCTTTACACCAACGAAAATTAACGAATTTGGGTCATTATAAGTTAAAAATCATAAAAAAAACCGACTAAATATAAAGTCGGCAAAAATTTGTTGTCGTTTAATCTTGAGGAAATCTTCGTAGGGAGTTACCAATGTTTCTCCGTAAGATTTCTTTACGATAATGGTAACAGAAAGTACATATTTTGTAAAATTTTTTTAGAATTAATTTTATAACTATACTGTTTCTGAAGTCGTTGCCGATAAAGATTCATTGTTTAAAGGGGTTACAGACACATCAGAATTATTTACTGGTAGTGGTATTTTTACCTTATTATTAGTTACTATTGCTCCACTATTGGCACTAACAATACCTCCAGAAATCAAAACTTTAAAAGCATCTTCAATGGATATAGAAACATTAATAACTTCTTCTTCAGGTATGATTGCATACCACCCTGATGTGGGATTAGGAGTCGTCGGGATAAAAACGCTTAACATTGGTTTATCTAATTTCTCTTGAAACATATCACTAACTTTCCCTGTAACAAATCCCATACTCCAAACACCCACACGAGGATATTCAACAATAACAACTCTCCTAAATTTTGTTTGTGAATCTTGGAATAATGTCTCTAATATTTGCTTAAGAGTTTTATAAATTGCACCGGCTAAAGGAATAGCTTGTAAAATTTTTTCCCCAACATCTAATAACCATCTACCGACAATATTTCTTGCCATTAAACCAATGAGTAAAATTAAACCCAGAGGTACAGTTAACCCTACAGAAAAGTTGAGTAAATTAGTAACAATAGGATTAAGTCCATCAAAAGGATTAATTTGTTTTGGTATTTCTGTGAGAAATTTAATCGCCCAATTAGCGATGACATAACTTAACCAAATAGTAGTAGCTAAAGGAATAACTACTAACAATCCAGCAATTAAATCATTTTTAAAACCTTGCTTTATCCGTTGTAACACAAGTTCCCTATTATTTATTATTGATTGATGAATGATAATCTCATTATCAACTAAAACTTTATCATTAACAATTGTTCGTCACTTTTCTGGGGATTTTTTTCTTAAGACTCTTTTTGGATTAACATTTTTAACCCTAACCAACCAATCACAACATAGGCGATCGCCAGTATTAAGCTACTAATAGAAGTACGTAAACTTTGTTTAAGGGCAAGAGTTTGAGCTTTTTTTATTTCTTTTTCTTCTAATCCTTTAAGTTGTACTTGTAGTTTAGCTTCTACTTCTTGTAACTTTGCTTTTAATTGATCAGGTTTTTGAGATAAATCTAAAATTTGTTGTAATTGATCTCGTTGACCTGTAATTAATTGTAACTGTTGAGGGTCTATTTTTTGTCCTTGTATTACGCCACCAGCTTCAATTACTTGAGTTCGTTGAGCAATTTCCTGTTTTAATTGTTCAGGATTACGAGAAATAGCATCTAATTGAGAAACAAAACCTTGAATTTGAGTTTGTTGTTGTTCTATTTTTTGAGCAATTTGACTCATTAAATCAGCACTAACACGGTTAATATTACTTAAATGTACTGGAACTAAGATTAAAAATAATAATCCTAATAAACTAGAAATAATAAACAGAGGAAGACGAATACTTATTTTCGATTTTGGTCGATTATTAGTATCATTAATCCACCATCCTAAAAGTAATAGAGTAATACCAATTAAAGGTACAATACCTCGGTCAACGATACTATTAGTGAGATTAATTTGCCAGTTAGGATCATCTAATTGTAAGGGAATAAGAAGAAAAAGATAATCAATTAAAGAAGAAACTAAAAGAATTCCCCCCACTAAAGTTAAAATGAGGTTGATAAAAGGCGAAGTAATTTTCATAAAATAAATGTTAGATAATCTTGATAGAAATTTAATAGTTTTGAGATAGACTTTTAATTAATTTAAGTCAATGTGCAAAATTGATTATATAGCAATGATCTTTGATTTGTTATGGGTAAAGGTAGAAATCAAAAAAAATGATTATCTAAACATTTAAAACTTGTTTTTTAAAAGAATAATCCTTAACTATTTGACGAAAAACATCCCCTTCAATGGTTTCTTTTTCTACGAGAAGATCTACCAAAAAATCAATTAAAGCTCGATTATCTATAATTATTTGTTTAGCATCTTCATAGCATTTTAAGATAATACCTCGAATCTGTAAATCAATTTTTTCTGCAATTTCTTGAGAATATTCTGTACGATTAACGCTATCACTACCTAAAAATAAAGGTTGTTCTTCTCCTTCTAAAGCTAGTAAACCTAAAGGAGACATCCCGAACTTTGTCACCATTTGACGAGTTAAATGGGTTACTCTATCAATGTCATTTCCTGCTCCAGTGGTTACTTCACCATCACCAAAAATCACTTCTTCTGCGGCTCTTCCTCCCAGTAAACCAGTAATACGAGCAAAAAGTTGAGTTTTAGACACTAAACCTTGTTCTTCATCAGGGGTAAACCATGTTAAACCCTTGGCTTGTCCACGAGGGATCAAAGTTACTTTTTCCACAGGATCATGACCTTTCGTTAATGTTCCCACAATACCGTGACCAATTTCATGATAAGCGATTAATCTTTTACTTTTACTATCAACTAAAGGAGTCCCTTCCATTCCCGCAATAACCCGATCAATAGCCGCATTGACTTCATCCATAGTAATGGCTTCTTTTCTTCTTCGGGCGGTAAGAATTGCGGCTTCATTGAGTAAATTCGCTAAATCTGCACCACTAAAACCGGGAGTACGTTGGGCGATCGCTTCTAAGGAGACATCAGGATCAATTTTTTTATTAGCGCCATGAACATCTAAAATACCTAAACGACCTTTTAAATCAGGATAATCAACGATAACTTGGCGATCAAAACGTCCGGGGCGTAATAAAGCCGAATCAAGGACATCAGGGCGATTAGTGGCAGCAATAACGATAATGCCCGTATTTCCTTCAAATCCATCCATTTCCGTTAATAATTGATTAAGAGTTTGTTCTCTTTCATCATTACCGCCACCGATACCTGTACCTCTTTGTCTGCCTACTGCGTCAATTTCATCAATAAAAACTAAACAGGGTGCATTTTCTTTTGCTTTTTTGAATAAATCTCGTACCCGTGAAGCACCAACACCGACAAACATTTCGACAAATTCAGAACCTGAAATGCTGAAAAAAGGAACTTCGGCTTCTCCAGCGATAGCTTTAGCTAAAAGAGTTTTACCCGTACCCGGAGGGCCTACCAACAGAACACCTCTGGGAATTTTGGCACCCACGGCGGTAAATTTATCAGGAGTTTTTAAAAATACCACAACTTCTTGTAACTCTTCTTTTGCTTCCTCAATTCCAGCAACATCTTTAAATTCAATTCCAGTAGTGGCTTCCATTTGAAATTTAGCCCTTGATTTACCGAAATTCATCGCCCCTGCCGCACTACCTGCCGAACGTTTGATTAAGATAAATAAGCCGATAATCACAATTAAAAATATACCTATTTGCATAGTATTAATGACAGCAACGGTATTGGCCGCCGAAGACTCTACCGCAAAATCAATGCCTTTTTCTCGAATTTTGGCAATGAGTTCGGGGTTTTGATTAAATAGTTTAACTTTTTGGGGCTTATTTTCATCTCCTCCCGATAAATATACATAAGCAATATTCGTAGCAGGATCAATAGTAATTTTGTTTACTTCCCCTGTTTGAATACTTCGGAGTAAGTCACTATAATCAAATTGCTGATTTTTTACTTGTGCTAAAACTGCATTCCCACTAAATATACTTTGTAGTAAAATTAAACTCCCAGCCATGAAACTGAGGATTTTTCTGGGTTTATCTTGATTTAATTTCTGATGATAATTGTGCATTTGATAATTCTCTTAATACAAATAATATCTTTATTATCCTTAGTTTTTGATTCGATTGCCTATGCCTTGTAAAATGCCTTTACCAATTAATCCAATTCCTCCACCAATCACTTCTGTGAGTAAATATACAACTACTTTACCAATAGTTCTTTCTAAAGATTGAACTACCCTATAAAGACTATCCCGTAGTTCAATGAGTATTGTAACTGCCCAAGGTAATCCTTGTATGGTTTTTAACTCTTGATGACGAGAATGAGTAATTATACAAGTTTCAATGCCTTGATAACCTAATTTTAACATTTCATATTGATCTTCAAAGATATTTTTCGGATTTTGCCAATATTTTTCTTTGCGATATTTCCAAATTAGATTATTACGAAACATTGCCACTTTTCTTGATGATTTTAATTCTAAGTTAAATAATTTATGTTTAATATTGGTATTATCGGAAAATTTATTGAGAGTAAATTCTATTACCAAATTAGCTATATGAATGATAATATTTTCAATAATAATTGCTTCTATATCTTGATTTGATTTACTATCATATTCATAAGTTTCATTATCTATAACTAAGTTTTGTTGATAAATTTCATAACTAATTATATCTAATATAAATGGTACTTTAGGTACAGTTTCTTTTAGTAAACTCTCTGATTCTTTCATGACTAAATCTAATAAGCTATAAGAATTTATACTATCAGTATCAGACTCAGACTCAGGAAGATAATATCTATTTAAAAATTTTATCGTAGAATTTTGCCAAAGTTCTTTAATATAAATATTAATTTTTTCAGATACATTATCTTTATCTATATTAAGATTTTTTAACTCTTTAAGAGAAATAATCCATTCTTGCAAAATAATCATCAATAATTCTTGTTTTTTTGATTCTTGCAATATATCAATTTCTAGTAATTTTGATGTAGAGTTTTTTAGAGAAGATTGAATTTTAAGCAATATTAAATCATAAGTATTTTGAGGAGAATCACTAACAATAATTTGACTGTTATAGTTATCAATTTGAGCAAAATTTTTATCAATCTTACTTTGATTATTTTCCTTAGATGAATCGGAGATAAATTCATAAAAATCAGGACTTAATTGAGTAATTAACCATTTAGCTAACTTAAGTTCTCTTTTTCTTCCTTGCCAATATAAAACATCAGCTATAGATAATTTTTTTTCTTTAATATAGTCATCAATATTAATAATTTCTCCTTGAATTTGTTGCAAACCAAATTTACATTGTCGAGAAAACCAACTATTTATTTTTGGTGAAAAAAGAGTAGTATTAATACTAAAATAAGTTTCTCCCTTAGCACAAATTCTAAAGGTTTTTACTAATTCATTAACATCTGCATTTTTATAACAACTTCCTTTAATAATAGGAATAGAAGAAAAATCTCCCACAAACTCCCATGAAACTAAAATAACTAAAGATAGATGAGGATATTCATTGCTTAATTGAGGGAGAAATTTTAAAAACTGTTTAACTTTTTCAGGATATTGATTAAAATCTAAGGAAATTACCCATAAATTTACTTCATATTGTTTTAATAAAGAAGAAAAATCAGCTATTTTCCCCGTTGCAATTATATTTATATCCTTAAATTCTTCAGTATTTAAAACTTCTCTTAGTCCCAAGGTAAAAATATTATTATCATCTAATAAAATTAGACTAATTTCAGTTTCATTTGAGTTAGTAGAAGACATTTTATTTTTGACTTTAAAGTTCTTAAATTTTAATGGTAATTCTTGAGTAACAATTGAAAATAATTAATTATACATTGACTTAAAAAAAATATAAATATAATTATTTGAGCCAAGACATTATTAAGTAATAAAGCATTTAGGAATTGTGGACTTTTAAATTAATAAAAATGACGAATAATCTTCGTTACCTTTTGCCTATTTACTCTGATAATTTATTTTTGTAACCGTAAAAATCAATGCGATAATGATCTACTTTGACGCCAGTTTTTTCTTCAATAGTTTTAATTAAATCTGAAGGTAACTCTACTTGTATATCCATTATTTGATTAGTATCTATGACATTAACATGACTGTGATCTTCACAAAAATTACCATACAATCTTCCCTCATGTCTTTCCAGACACTCAATAATCCCTTGACTTGACAAAGCCTCTAAATTCTGATATACCGAAGTATGTCCAATATCTTTACCTTGTTGACTTAAAAGATCGTAAATTTCTTTTGCTGATAAATGTTCTTGATGTGACCATAACAACTCAAGAATAAATCGCCTTTGACGAGAAAGTCTCATACCTAATTCTTGACAACGATTGAGGGCATCTTTTAAAGAGCGAATTTTTCTCACCGTTGCTCCCGCTTGTTGCATATTGTTTTATGATTTTTTTACTAAAATAAACTCACTACCACTTTAACTTAACTCCTACATATTTGAACATTTCCCTCAAAAAAGAGATTATTTGGCTTATCGGCGGTACTTCTGAAAGTGTGGCGATCGCACAATTATTAACAGAACATAATTTCCCATATATTATTACCGTTACTACTCCATCAGCTTCTAAACTTTATCAAAAGATAAAAAATTCACAAATCTTTGTAGGTAAACTATCCGATAGAGAAATATATCAACTGATGGCACAACACTACATTAACACAGTTATTGATGCTACTCATCCTTTTGCCGTTAACATTTCTCAGGAAGTCATTAATATTTGTCGAGATTTAGCTATTAAATATATAAGATATGAACGTCTTTCCTTATCCATTCCTGAGAATAACTTAATAACTTATGTTTCCTGTTTTAATTATTTAGTAGTTGATAATTCTCCCTTAAAAAATAAACGAGTTTTATTGACTATCGGTGCAAAATTTTTACCTTTATTCACTAATTATCATCATCAAGCAACCCTATACACCCGAATACTTCCCTATGGTGATTCTCTTCATCAAGCCTATCAATCAGGGTTTGAGTGCGATCGCATTATAGCCCTTCGCCCTCCCATAAACTATGCCCTAGAAAAAGCCTTATGGCAAATGTGGGATATTGAAATAGTTGTCACCAAAGCAGGAGGAAAAGCAGGAGGAGAAGATATTAAATATCAAGTAGCTAAAGAGTTAAACATTCCCTTAATCGTCATTCAACGACCAAAATTAGAATATCCTATAGTTATCAACACCTTAGATAAAATACTTGAAATGATTATTTAGCTTGACTTTTAACTCTTTTTTCACCATCAAAATAAAACTAAATTTCATTGATAACTAAAAGTTATGACAGTCATAAAAATAAATATTATGAAAAATCTTGACAAAACTTTACAATTTCTCTAATATAGTATTCATGGTAAGCAATTACCGCATTGTACCTCGAAAAATTTATAACGCAATCATAAGAACATGACTACCACTTTACAACAACAACAGTCTTCCTCTTGGGAGCAGTTTTGTGAGTGGATCACTTCTACCAACAACCGCTTATATGTAGGCTGGTTCGGTACTTTGATGATCCCTACTCTCTTAACTGCCACTACTTGTTTTATTATCGCTTTCATCGCAGCTCCTCCCGTTGACATTGACGGTATTCGTGAGCCTGTAGCGGGATCTTTATTATACGGTAACAACATCATCTCTGGTGCAGTTGTTCCTTCTTCCAACGCTATTGGTTTACACTTCTACCCTATTTGGGAAGCAGCTTCCTTAGATGAATGGTTATACAACGGTGGTCCTTACCAATTAGTAGTATTCCACTTCTTAATCGGAATCTTCTGCTACATGGGTCGTCAGTGGGAATTATCTTTCCGCTTAGGTATGCGTCCTTGGATCTGTGTTGCTTATTCTGCACCTGTATCTGCTGCTACTGCCGTATTTTTAATCTACCCCATCGGTCAAGGTTCTTTCTCTGATGGTATGCCTTTAGGAATCTCTGGAACATTCAATTTCATGTTTGTATTCCAAGCTGAACACAACATTTTGATGCACCCCTTCCATATGTTAGGAGTAGCTGGTGTATTTGGTGGATCTTTGTTTTCTGCAATGCACGGTTCTTTAGTAACCTCTTCTTTAGTGCGTGAAACCACTGAAACTGAATCTCAAAACTACGGTTACAAATTCGGTCAAGAAGAAGAAACCTACAACATCGTAGCAGCACACGGATACTTTGGTCGTCTAATCTTCCAATAT
>NZ_JBGSUU010000027.1:0-11569 GCF_041753295.1 Geminocystis sp. | reverse complement strand
AATAAATATAATGGTTTTGATAAATATCCTAAACCATTGAGAATAATAGCTTTAACAATAGTACCCGCACTAATTTTTTCTCTTTGATCAGTTTTAATTAAAGAATTAACAATATTTTCAATGTCAATTTCATCAATAATTCCTGCTATTAATCCAAGATGATCTAAATTTTTGATAGTGATTTGTTGTGTCATTTATCAAGAAAAAACTGATAATTAAATAATCAAAATTATTTTAACTAATCTTGTGAGAAATTTTTTGTTTCTTAGGATGAAAGTAATAGGACAATCTGTAAGTTTACATTATTAAATAATGTTTTTTGTGTATCTATTTTAGTATTCTATTGAAATATGCGGAATGTGGGTTTGAACACTTGGCAATATATTCGAGAAAATCCAGTCAAGGCAAATTTAGCCACAACTCCAGAAGAATATCCTTTTTTTTGGCAGGAAAATTGTACAGGCTAGAAGCCTGTTTTTCGTTTGTGGAAGCCATACCCAGATTAGTTACTACTATAGAAGTTAGTTATGGGGAATTAGTTTATGTCTAATAATATATTTTTCGAAGTTTGATCGTGAACAGATTTTTGGTAGTGGAGAATATTTTTAGTTGTCATCCTCCACCATATTAGAAAGAATTTATAATTCTCTTACATCAGACACTTTACCGTTAATAGCGGCTGCTACAACCATAGCAGGACTCATCAATAAAGTACGTCCTTGGGCAGAACCTTGACGACCTTTAAAGTTACGATTAGAAGATGATGCACTGATTTGATCTCCTTGTAACTTATCTGGATTCATTGCCAAACACATAGAACAACCTGGTTCGCGCCATTCAAAACCCGCATTTAGGAATATTTGATGTAAACCTTCGGCTTCAGCTTGTTTTTTTACTCTTTCAGAGCCAGGTACAACAAAGGCTTTAACTTGATTAGCTACTTTATGCCCTTGAGCGAATTTTGCTGCTTCCCTTAAATCGGTAATTCTGCCATTAGTACAACTACCGATAAAACAAACATCAATGGGAGTACCTTTAATAGGAGTACCTGCATTTAACTGCATATATGAAAAGGCTTCTATGGCAATTTCTTTATCATTTTCGGGTAGTGCGTCTAAAGTAGGTAAAGATTCACTAATACCGATACCCTGACTAGGAGTAATTCCCCATGTTACGGTGGGTTCAATATCACTAGCATTAAAGGTAACGACATCATCATATTGCGCATCTATATCACTACGGATACTTTCCCACCAAGAGATCGCTTCTTCCCATTTTTTGGGTGCAAAATCTTTGTCTTTTAGATAGTCGAAAGTAACTTTATCTGGGTTGATGTAACCGCAACGAGCCCCTCCTTCAATAGACATATTACAAATTGTCATTCTTTCTTCCATATTCATCTGCTCGAAGGTTGTACCAGAATATTCATAGGCATAACCAACGCCGCCATTTACCCCTAATTTACGGATAAGATGCAAAATTACATCTTTAGCGTAAACACCTTGGGATAATTCTCCGTTTACCTCTATTTTTCTTACTTTTAATTTAGATAAAGATAGAGTTTGAGATGCTAATACGTCTCTTACTTGAGATGTACCAATACCAAAGGCGATCGCCCCAAAAGCACCATGGGTGGAAGTATGAGAGTCACCACAAGCAATGGTCATTCCCGGTTGAGTTAATCCTTGTTCGGGGGCGATTACATGAACAATTCCTTGATTTCCTGAATTGGTGTTATAAAATCGAATATTATATTCTTGAGTATTTTTTTCTAAGGATTGAATCATCTCCTCCGCTAAAGTATCAACAAAAGGACGAGCTTGACTTTCTGTGGGTACAATGTGATCTACAGTAGCAACAGTTCTTTCAGGAAAGAGTACTTGAAGATTTCTTTCTCGAATCATGGCAAACGCTTGAGGGCTGGTTACTTCATGAATTAAATGTAAACCAATAAATAGCTGAGTTTGCCCTGATGGTAATATGCCAACGGTGTGTAAATCCCAAACTTTATCAAATAATGTTCCTTTACTCATATTAATTTTATTTATAGAAAATACGTCTTAGCTTATTATCCTCACAAAGACGACTATTTAAGCAATAGAAGTTATATAGTTACTAAAAATATAGTCAAATATTTCTAGCTCTGTAAGGATAATCTTACCGATGCTCACTACAAGCCTCAATATTGAGTTTTTACTAAAGTTTTCAGTAAAGTTCCCAACTACTTTTGTTCCTTCTTTCTTTATTTTAATTAATTAAAATATGAGGAACATTGGTAAATATTTACCAATAATAATTTTTAACTTAATAAAAATTTCATTTATTTATCCTTAAAATAATAACATAATTTAGAAAATTTAACTATATATTAATACATGATTTTATGTTTCCTAAATGTAAATATTATACTCATCTTATTTTACTTCTAAAATGAACATTTATCGATAATTTTTGTGACTATTTTCGCTATTTTTAAACTTGCTCCAGATAAACCTCTTATTTCCTTTAAATTATTTTTTATTTCCTTTAATTTATCCTTATTTTCTAATAATTCTAAGGTTAAATTACTAACTTCTTCTACTGTTAAATAACCGATTAATTCTGGTACTATTTCTTTTTTTGCCCAAATATTAGGCCAAGCATATAATTTCTTATTTTTAACGGTATATTGTACCATTATCCAGTTAATTAATTTCGCAAAATTATCGCCAAATATAGGTAAATTAGCTAAAATTCCTAGTAAGCCATCCCATGATTTCATGGCTTCTAATTGATAAATAGGAAGTAAAACAATCATCGGTATTCCTAAACTTCCTAAGTTTGCAGTATTTGCTCCTACAGTAGTTAAACAAATATCACATTTCCCTAATTCTTCATAACAAGGAAATTCTTTAATTAATTTAATATTTACTCCTCCTGATGTTTGTAAATAAACTTGATTTTCTATATTGATTAATTCTCCTGTAACATTTCCTAATTTACTAATTAAAGGATTATTTTTTTTATCTCCATAACTTGCTAAATTTTCTGAATCAATGGTTGGTGCAACGGGTATAATAAATTCTATATTTGAGTTTTTTTGCTTAATAAATTCTGCGATCGCCATCAAAAAAGGTACACCTTGGGTTAATTTACTTGATTTTGAGCCGGGTAATAAACCTATTTTTAAAGTATTTTTATTATCTTCTTTTTCCTCTTGATTTATGATGTTTATATCTGCCATTAAATCTCCAACAACAGTACATTTATTATGAAATTGAATAGGTATTTTATCAATAACAGACTCATTCATAACAGCAAAATAATTAATATATCGATACCAACGAGCTTCCCATTCAGCATAAATTAAACTTTGATAACCTAATCTTTTAGCAATAACTAAAGTAAAAAATTGATCTCCACCTAAAAAGATAATTAACCCCTGAGAATACCAATCCCAATTATCTTGTGTTTTACCGAATAATAAAAAAGTCAAAAAATTATTTGCTGATTGAATACGATTAATTTCCTGCCATTGACTAGCAATTTTAACTTCATTACCTGTAGCGTGAGGACAAGGTGATAAAATTAACGAAATGCGAACATTATCTTGAGATATAGACAAATTTGCCCGAATTTTTTTAACTACAGGTAAAACCCAAGTGGTTATCTCTCCAGGGCCATTAGATAGTATTACTATGTCAAATTTATTCACGACTATACCTTTACAACATTAAAAAGAGATAATTTATCATTAATTCAGGTTAGGATCAATAATGTTATTTATTTTATTTTAAAGTGATGTTGGCAGAAGAATTATTAGAATTAACCATCAAAAAAGGTGTTTCTGATGTAGAAGTATATCAAGTTCAATCCCATTCTCGTCCAATTTCTTTTGAAGCCAATCGACTTAAACAGATTGAAAGCTCACAGACTACGGGCATCGCCCTCAGATTATGGCATAACGGTTGTCAAGGATTAGCCGTTGCTTATGGTGACTTTAACCCTGATGATTTGATTAGTAAAGCCTTAGCAATTTCCGAACTTAATGACCCTGAAGAGCCACTATTAAACGATAATAATAAGTTAATCTACCCTAATGCTATTATCGATGAACCAAATATCAACAATTTAATTTCTCAAGGAAAAAATGCCATCGCCATTATTACTGATAAATATCCAGAAGTAATCACAAATGTAGAAATAGAATGGGAAACAGAAACCACTACATTAATTAATTCTCGTGGATTATATTGCTTACAAACAGATAATAGTTATAGTGCATCTTTAGGCATTGAATTAGTAACAGAAGATGATTTTTTAGGTATTTATGACGGCGAATATAGTCATGATGTTATCGACTTACATAGAATGATTAACTCTGTTTTACAAAGATTACAATGGGCAGAAAAAAATACATCAGTGAATAATGGTAAAATACCCATATTATTTACTCCTAATGCCGTTACAACTTTATGGGAAACCATCAGCGAAGCCTTAAACGGTAAAAGAATTTTTGATAAATCATCCCCTTGGTGTGAATCTCAAGGGAAAAAAGTGGTTTCTTCCTGCCTGAGTTTAAGCCAACAACCGAATTTACCACCTTATAATTGTCCATTCGATGATGAAGGTACAATAACTCAATATCTAAATTTAATCAAGGAAGGAATTTTAAATAGTTTTTATACCGATAAACAAACCGCACAGAAATTAAGTATAACCAATACAGGTAACGGTTTTCGCCCAAGTTTAGGCAGTTATGCCACTCCTGATTTAATCAACTTAGTCATTGAAAAAGGTAATTTATCTCAAGAAAAATTAATTAAAAATATTGAAGATGGTATTATTATTGATCAAATTTTAGGAGAAGGTGCAGATATTTCGGGGGATTTTTCCTTTAACATCGATTTAGGTTATCGTGTCAAAAAAGGTGAAATTATCGGTAGAATCAAAGACACAATGTTAGCGGGAAACGTTTATCAAGCCTTAGAAAAAGTCGAATCTGTCGGGAATGATCTCACTTGGAGCGGTTCTTGTTATACTCCTTCTATAGTAATAGATGAACTTTCGTTAATTTCAGGATAAAATTTTGTTATCATAAAGCTATAGATTGACAGTTAAATTACCTAATTATTAAATCTCCATTCCCTACAACTATAAATTTAACAAAATCATTGTAATTTTATCTTCTCAATCTATTATTATAATCACAGTGTGATCGAGTAACTAATTTAACTTTTATTTGATAATGAAAAAACTATCTACTTTAGTAATATCAAGCCTTTTTCTCTTAACAAGTTGTACAACATCCGGCGGCGGTGGAGAAGATAATACGGCAAATATTCCTCCTATTCCTCCCCAAAAACCTCCTGTTAATACCACTGAAACTCCTACGACTCCTGTCGTCATTGCAGAGACAAATACCACAAGCGGTTTAATTCCTTCCACTAATCCTGACGATAGATTACGAAAAATTGAACAAGGTAGAAACGATCCTTTTAATACTATAACTCCTCCAGCCGTAATAAAATTAACTTCTAATCAACCTATTTCATCATCCCAAGCACAGAAAAATGCTATTTTAAAACCTCCTTCTGTTGTTAAAGAAGAAATAACTAAGGCAAATAAAGGAGTTGTAAATCAACCTTTAGCTAAAAATATAACGGCAAGTAACTCTCAAAATTCTCAAAATATAGTTAATAAAACAGTTAGTCAGACAGGAAAAACCTCTAACTTGTCTCCTTCTCCTAATAATATCAATAACATATCTTCTATTGCTACTCCTCCTCCTTTACCTTCTCCTAATGATGCACAAAATATTATTGTTTCAGGTATCTTGAATTTAAACGGTGAAAATGTCGCATTGATTAAAACACCTTGGGATAATGTTACTCGTTCTGTGCGCGTTGGGGAATTAATTTCTGATAATTCTTCAGGAATTCGAGTTAGAGTAAAAGCCATTAGTTTCGGTTATCCGACTACTATCGCATTACGAGAAAATAATGAAACGGTTTTACGCAGTATAAATAATGATAGTGGAGTAGTGATTTTAGAACAATTTACACAAACAGTTACTCGCAAAATAGGAGAAAAACAAACTGATAAAGTAGCTAAATTATAATAAAAATAAAGACTATAAATAAGAGGCTTAGAAAATATTGTCTAATACTATTACTGATAAATCAACAAAAAAAATAAACTTAACTTGCCATCGATTACCTTTAGCAATGTATCGTGAAATAGCGTCTCATTTAAGACAAATTGAGGGGGTAAATGCTGATTTATTGCCTCAAACTTCTCAAGAATTTGATTATTTACAAAGTCAAGTGGGTGGTTTATCGTTAGAATATGAGTCCACAAAAGAAACGGAAATTAAAGTAAAATCTATATTAAATTACTATGAAAATAAATATGGTTCATGGTTAACAATTGATAATTGATAATTGATAATTAATAGTTTAAAAAATAGATAATATAATATTTTTCATGAATTCAACATTAATAGAAAATGAACAAATTTCTGTATCTAAAGGTTTAATTTCCTTAGAAAATATTTATAAAACTTATGGTAGTGGTGAGACAGAAGTTCATGCTTTATCTGGGGTAAATCTTATCATTAATTCAGGAGAATATTGTGCCATTATGGGATCATCAGGTTCGGGAAAATCAACTATGATGAATATTTTAGGTTGTCTTGATCGCCCAACTTCTGGTAATTATTATCTTAATGGGGAAAATGTGGCTTCTTTATCTAGCCAAAAATTAGCCTCTGTGCGCAATTTACAAATAGGCTTCGTTTTTCAACAATTTCACCTTTTACCCCAGTTAACGGCTTTAGAAAACGTCATGTTACCCATGATTTACGCTGGAGTGTCTGATGGTGAACAAAAAAAACGAGCAACTTCTGCCTTAACTAAAGTTGGTTTATCTCATCGTCTCAATAATAAGCCGAATCAGCTTTCTGGTGGACAACAACAACGGGTGGCGATCGCCAGATCTATAGTTAATAATCCTTTAATATTACTAGCAGATGAACCAACCGGAGCATTAGATTCAGAAACAACGAAAGAAGTTTTGCAAATATTTCGTAACTTAAACGATGAAAAAATGACCATTATTTTAGTTACCCATGAACATGATGTAGGAGAAGAAGCGAAAAGAATAATTCATTTTGCGGATGGTAAAATAATTGATAATTAACAGTTGATAAATGAGGAAAATATAACGAATTTTAAAGAGGTATTTAACTTATGAATATTATTGATTCAGTTACACAAAAAATGGTCAATTTACCCTTAGATAAACAAACTCAAATCTTAGATTTTGTGGAGTTTTTAATGGTAAAATATGAACAAGAAAATAGTAATAAAAAATATGCAGAACAATTAGCAATAGAACGTATTAAAGATATAAATGATCCCACAAAATGGGTAACAGTAATGGAGATTGATGATGAAATTGATGTAGAATCTAGTTTGGAGAATTTAAGAAATCGTGGGTACAAAATCAAAATACCAAGTAAAACTAAATAACTTTGTTATTCAAGAAGATTTACCTTTATTACCAAAGGAATTAAGACAAGATTTTGAAGATTTTTGTAACTCTATTTTTATCGAAGATCCTTACGATTGTTTTGGCTTAAATAATCATAGTCTAAAAGGTGAATTAAAAGGTTATCGAGCTTTAGAAATAGACTGGAATAATATTAGTTATCGCCTAGTTTATCGCATTTATGAAAAACCAGCACCGAAAAGAGTTGTAATCATTAGTTTTGCCGAACATAATCCAGCTTATAAAAAGGCTAAACAGAGAAAATAATGTTGATTTATCTACTTAAAAATCATAATCTTATCACAAAATAAAACAAAGGAAATTGAATAAAAATAATAGTGAATTATATTAATTTTAATCCCCATCAAATAAGTATTAAAAATGACTGTTTTTTTGGTTTACCTCATGCCATAGAAGATGCCAAAATAGTTTTTTTTAGTGTACCTTGGGATGCTACCGTGTCTTATGGTGAAGGTACAGCCGAAGGACCTGAAGCTATCCTCGATGCTTCCTATCAACTAGATTGGTATGATTTCGATTTACCTCAAGCATGGGAAAAAAGTTACGCTACCATTCCCATTGATAACACTATTAAAGCAAAAAGTGAGACCACAAGGGCGATCGCCAAAACTGTGATAGAGTTCTTAGAATCAGGAAATGATCTTCATGATCAAGCCATTACTAGAGAGTTAGCAATGGTAAATGAAAGAAGTATAGAGTTAAATGAATGGGTATATAGTCAATGCCAAAACTACTTATCCGAAGGAAAACTTATCGCTTTAATTGGCGGTGATCATAGTGTGCCGTTGGGTTACATAAAAGCACTCACAGAACATCATCAACAATTCAGTATTTTACATATTGATGCTCATGCAGATTTACGCAACGCTTACGAAGGGTTTACTTATTCCCATGCTTCCATAATGTATAACGTTATGCAACTGCCAAATATTGACAAATTAGTACAAGTGGGAATTAGGGATTTATGTCAGGAAGAAATGGATAAAATTAATAGTGA
The DNA here is from genome assembly GCF_041753295.1 of Geminocystis sp. Classification (NCBI taxonomy): domain Bacteria; kingdom Bacillati; phylum Cyanobacteriota; class Cyanophyceae; order Chroococcales; family Geminocystaceae; genus Geminocystis; species Geminocystis sp. The sequence goes on along the minus strand of NZ_JBGSUU010000027.1, from coordinate 3,021 downwards.
TAATCGTATTATTTTATTCGATGATTGGCAGTTAAAAAATAATATTTATGAAGGAATTTCATGGCAAAAACAATGTGCAAATATTATCAATAATTTATCAGAAAAAGTTTATATTAGCTTTGATATTGATGGTTTAAATCAAGTATTTTGTCCAAACACAGGAACGCCAGTAGCAGGTGGTTTAGACTTTAATCAGGCTATTTATTTAATGCAAACTTTAGTAAAATCAGGTAAAAAAATTATCGGTTTTGATATTTGTGAAGTTGCCCCCGATAAAACGAATCAAAGTCAATGGGATGGAAATATTGGAGCGAGACTATTATATAAATTGACTAATTTAATGTACCTTTCTCACTCTCTTAATTCGGAGTTGTAAAAAAATAACAGGATACCTTGACGGATAATTAATAATTTTTTATAGCCTAAGTTTATGAACTTATGATTATTTTGGGATCAGATTGAACCAGTCCATGATAATCTTGATAGTGGCAAATTTTATTATAAATTAACATTTACGAAAGTAAATTAAAAATAAATCAGCATGGTTGCAGTACAAGAAAAAACAAACGTCGGTAAAATCATTCAAATTATTGGACCGGTGGTTGATGCTGAATTTCCTAGCGGCAGTCTTCCCCGTATTTACAATGCTATTCGTGTTGAAGGAACTAACGAAGCAGGGCAAAAAGTTTCTGTTACCTGTGAAGTTCAACAACTTTTAGGTGATAATCAAGTCCGTGCAGTATCAATGAGTACTACTGATGGTTTAGTCAGAGGTATGGACATTGTGGACTTAGGCGGCCCTATTAGTGTACCTGTAGGTAAAGCAACTTTAGGACGTATTTTCAATGTTTTAGGCGAACCTGTTGATAATAAAGGACCTGTAGATACAAAAGAAACTTCTCCTATTCACCGTAAAGCTCCTGCTTTTACCGATTTAGAGACTAAACCTACTGTTTTTGAAACTGGTATTAAAGTTGTTGACTTATTAACTCCTTATCGTCAAGGGGGAAAAATCGGTTTATTCGGTGGTGCTGGTGTTGGTAAAACCGTTATTATGATGGAATTAATCAATAACATCGCTATTCAACACGGTGGAGTATCAGTATTCGGTGGTGTAGGTGAACGTACCCGTGAAGGTAATGACCTCTACAACGAAATGATTGAATCTAATGTAATCAATCCTAACAACCCTGAAGAATCGAAAATTGCCCTTGTTTACGGACAAATGAACGAGCCTCCCGGAGCAAGAATGCGCGTCGGTTTATCTGCGTTAACCATGGCGGAATATTTCCGTGATGTTAACAAACAAGACGTACTACTGTTTATTGATAACATTTTCCGTTTCGTTCAAGCTGGTTCTGAAGTATCCGCATTACTTGGTAGAATGCCCTCTGCGGTAGGTTATCAGCCCACTCTCGGTACTGATGTTGGTGACTTACAAGAACGTATTACTTCCACCAAAGAAGGTTCTATTACCTCTATCCAAGCGGTTTATGTACCTGCGGATGACTTAACAGATCCCGCTCCTGCTACTACCTTCGCTCACTTAGATGGTACTACAGTATTATCTCGTGGTTTAGCTTCTAAAGGTATTTATCCTGCGGTAGATCCTCTTGATTCTACTAGCACCATGCTACAACCTAGTATTGTTGGTCAAGAACATTACGATACCGCTCGTGCTGTACAATCAACTTTACAACGTTATAAAGAGTTACAAGATATTATTGCAATTCTTGGTTTAGATGAATTATCTGAAGAAGATCGTTTAGTAGTTGATCGTGCTCGTAAAATTGAGCGTTTCTTGTCTCAACCTTTCTTCGTTGCTGAAGTTTTCACTGGTAGCCCCGGTAAATATGTATCTTTAGAAGACACCATTAAAGGGTTCAAAAAAATTCTTGCTGGTGAATTAGACAAATTACCTGAACAGGCTTTTTATATGGTTGGTAACATTGATGAAGTTATCGCTAAAGGCGAAAAATTAATGAACAATTAGTAATTCATCGGGTGGGCATTGCCCACCAAGTCCATATTAAGGAAAAAATTTTAAATCTTAAATTTACAATCACATTATGACTTTAACCGTAAGAATAATTACACCCGATAAGATTGTCTGGGATGAAACTGCTCAAGAGGTTATTTTACCTAGTGGTAGCGGACAATTGGGAATTTTAACAGATCATGCTCCTTTATTAACTAATCTTGAAATTGGTGTCTTACGAGTACGCTACAATAAAGAGTGGAAATCTATTGTGGTTATGGGCGGTTTTGCGGAAATTGAAAATAATGAAGTCAAAATCCTCGTTAATGGTGCACAGTTGGGTGAGTCTATCAATAAAGAAGAAGCTCAAACCGACTTAAATCAAGCTCAAACTGCTCTTGAACAAGCTAAAGCTACTGGCGATCGCCGTCAAGAAATGAAAGCGACTCAAAATCTAAAAAAAGCAAAAGCTAGACTACAAGCGGCTAGTTGATAATTAACAATTAACAATTAACAAGGTTTTTAAATTTTTAAAATTTACCTTAAAAATGTCGTGCCGTAAGCCCTCACCATAAACTTAAAAAGTGAATCGTTTTGGTGACGGGATGAATGCTGACCAATAAAAAAATTCGACCAACGGGAGTCCACATAAATCCAAAAGTTTGTGTTAAAGTAATCTTATGGCAATAAAAGTACCATAAAATAATGTTAGTCATTGAAGCAAAAATATACGGCAATCAACCACAATACCAAAAAATAGATGAGATGATTCGTACAGCTAGTTTTGTGCGTAATTCTTGTGTGCGTTATTGGATGGATAATGAAAAGGTTGGGCAGTATGATTTAAGCCGTCTTTGCAAAAAGTTAGCTAGTGAGTTTGAATGGGCAAAAAAGCTCAATTCGGCGTTGCTGAATTAAAGTATGATTTTTAGATAAGGTGATGCCGAAGGCACGCTACGCGCACGTATCTTTATTACTCTCTTAAATTATCACAGAGGCGTGCTGTGTACCAGAACCGACGAGCGATCGCTCGTAACTTGTGT
>NZ_JBGSUU010000026.1:0-12767 GCF_041753295.1 Geminocystis sp. | reverse complement strand
ATACCTCCTTTTAAAATTTATTTTTCGTTTATCATATCTCGTAGCGATTGCTCTATACTGTTTTAATCTGGCAAAAAAGTTCTCTATTAAATGTCTTGCTTGATATAAATATTTATCATATTCTCGTTGATTTTTTCTATTAAATAATTAATCATATCAAATGAGGATTTATTATCATCTAATTTATTTTTTGTTTTAAATGCTGAAAATCGCGCAGCGCCGCCCTTGGCGATCGAACTTTAAATATTAAGTCGTTTGCATTAAGCTATCCCATAATCGAATTAAATCAATAATTTCATCTAATTTTTGAATTTGACTTAACCAATGGTGTGGAATACTTTTTAAACCGTAGTAAATTCCTGCTAAACCTCCTGTTACAGCTCCTACAGTGTCGGTATCCTCTCCTAAATTCACCGCTTTTAACACCGCTTCTTGATAGTTATTGGTTGTTAATAAACACCACAAAGCCGCCTCTAATGTGTCCACTACATAACCACTAGATTTTATTTCATCCCTCGATCGATCTTCTATATTCCCTGCTAAAATACCATGATAATAGGCTAATTCCTGTTGATAAATCGGTTTACTGTATAGAGTATCGATCTGTTTCAGAGAATCACTATAGGCTTGATGAGGGCTTTTTCCTTGTAGTAATTGCACAGCAATAGTAATGTAAATACCACAAGCAATATTAGCACGAAGATGACCATGAGTTATACTACCTACTTCATGGGTAAGATTAATCAATTCTTCAGGGGAAAATTGTTGATAATAGTAAGCTAAAGGCAAAATTCGCATTAAACTACCGTTACCGTTATCATACTCCTTTTTACTTCCTGATTCTAAGGGAGAAACCCCTTTTTGTAGGCGACTAACGGCTTTATGGGTAGCACCACCCACATCATAGGCATAGCCAAAGGGAGTCAAATATCCATTGCCTAACCACTGACAAAAATTTTGTCCTACTTGATGAAGAAATTGGTGTCGTTGGTGGGGAGATACTTTGGTTAAGGCATCAATTAAACAGAGAGTTAAGGATGAATCATCAGACCAACTACCACTAGGAACATTGAACACCCCATAACCGAACATATCCGTAACGGGTTTAATGTCTCTGTGTTGACGCTCTTCAAATTGTACAGGAAGCCCTAAAGCATCCGCCACAATTACCCCTAATATACCTGCGGTGATGGCATTATCTGGAATGGTTTGCATAGAATAAACTCTTATAAAAATATTATTTTGTTACTACTTATTTATCAGGTTGATTTTTAGAATTTATGCAATGGGTGCTTAATATTTTTTAATGAAGTATAAAAAGTCCGTAAAAAGTATTTTTATTTTATGGAGAATATTTTTTATTTACAAATTTTATATTTAGGCTCATTGTCAATTATTATATAAAGATAATCTCAATAAATTGTCTTTTTCATGCTTAGTTATTTTAGAGGAATAGTTAATAATCTTAATATTAATAATAATCGCTATGTTGTGATTTTAGAAATTAATAATATTGGTTATGAAATACAAATACCTAGTCGTTTTGCTAGAGAATTAGATATTAATTCCACAACAGAAATTCAGATTTTTACTCACTTTCAAGTAAGAGATGATCAACCTATTCTTTATGGTTTTTCTACTGCTGCGGAAAGAGATTTATTTCGTCAATTAACGGCTATTTCAGGTATAGGTTCACAATCAGCCATTGCCCTAATAGATACTTTAGGATTAGAGGACTTAGTACAAGCCATTGTAACAGGAAATATTCGTTTATTAACAAAAACTCCGGGAGTTGGACAAAAAACTGCAGAAAGAATTGCTTTAGAATTAAAAACAAAATTAGCACAATGGCGTATTAGTGCTGGAATTAATTTTGAAACAAATCACTTTTTAGCTAATGGTGAAATTATTGCAGATTTAGAAATGACTTTACTTGCGTTAGGCTATACTAAAAATGAAATACAACAAGCAATTTCTGTTATCAGTCAAGATAATTTATTACAAAAAAATCCTCATGTTGAAGAATGGATTAGAAGTGCTATCGCCTTTTTATCCTTAAATATTTAACTCAATTCGTAATAATTATTAAGCTAAAAAATCACTAATAATTTTCAACGAAAACTAGGGTAAAATTTCTTATCCTCCAATTTGCGACATCGTACGCATATAATTATTATTTTGAGTACCTGAATCTCTTTCTTTAAAATTAATATCTGGTTTTAATAACAACAATTCGGCAACTTTTTCTCTCATTTTTTCACTTTTCATACCCTGTCTTAAGGCAGTTTTTAAGTCAATTTGTCCTGTCTCATTTAATAAACAAGGACGTAACCAACCATCTGCTGACAATCGTATTCTATTACAGCGATCGCAAAAACATTCAGACATTTGAGAGATAAAACCTAGAGTGCCTTTACTATGGGGAATTTTAAAAACATCAGCAGGGCCATTGCCTTTAATATTAGACTCTTCTAAACCCCATTTAGCTTTAATTTGTGTCCTAATTTCGGAAGAAGGAATCCATGCTTTTTCTGAAAATAATTGACTATTTCCAATAGGCATAAACTCAATAAATCTAACGTGCCAATTACGTTGAATAGTTAACGCTGCTAACTCTAAGATTTCATGATCATTAACATCTGGAATAATTACTACATTTAGCTTTAAAGGATTAAATCCTACTTCATAAGCCGTTTGTATTCCTGTCCAAGTTTTATGCCAACGAGTTTTATTTTTATTACCAATAATTTTATCAAAAGTTTGTGGATTTAAAGAGTCCAAACTGATATTAATTCGCCGTAATCCAGCATTAAATAATAAATGAGATTTTTCTTGTAATAAATAACCGTTAGTAGTTAAAGCCACATCTTCTGTTTGCGGTAAATTAATAATTTCTGTCACAATTTGGGGTAAATCTGGGCGTAATAAAGGCTCACCTCCCGTTAACCGAAACTTAGTAAAACCTAAAGGAATAAAAACTTTTTTTATTAAAGTTAATAACTCAGATTTTGTTAATATTTCCGAAGATAAAAGATAACTTAATTCTTGATCTTCAGGCATACAATATTGACAACGAAAATTACATTTATCGATTAAACTAATTCTTAAATAATCTATTTTATTCACAACATAAAACTAAAAATAATAAGTCTAATTCAATAGTTAATTAATTAAACTGTGTTCTTCTAAAACTTCTTTTGCAATAAATTCTAAAGTTTTTTCGTGGGTAGAGGCTAGAATGATAGGAGGTGCAAAACCTGCTTGTAAGGCTTCGTGCCAACGGGAGACACATAAACACCATTTATCACCCGGTTTCAATCCTTCAAAGTTAAACATCGGCACGGGAGTTGATAAATCATTGCCTCTACTTTTGCTGAAAGCCAAAAATTCTGCCGTTACTTGCGCACAAACTAAATGTAGTCCTTTATCTTCGACACCTGTATCACAGCAACCGTTACGATAAAAACCCGTCATGGGCGAGTTACAACAAGTTTCTAATGGTTTACCTAATACATTTTTTGCACTGTTCATGACAATTTTTCATAAAATACTTAAGACTATATTTCATTATGCCAAAATTTGAGATCTTCGGGGCGATCTATATCTGTTAAAATTGGTAATTCATAAATATTCAGATTCAGATTTTTGCTCTTAATAATAGTTTGAGAAAAAACTTGACTTTCTCCCCAATTTATGTTAATAAATAAGTCTTTTTTTAGTTGATTTAAACCTAATAAATAATAACCGCCATCGGTAGCTTTACCGATAACTAAATCATGATTATTTAAAGCCATAAATGCTTCTTTTAAAATCTGATAATTTAATTGAGGGCAATCCACACCAATAATGATAATTTGTTGGTTATTTTGACTAAAAGTATCTTGAAAAGCGGAATACATTTTTAACCCTAAATCCCCATCTATTTGGTAATAATAATGATATTTTTCTCCTAACCACGCCTTCATCAAATCTAAATTACCACCGCTAAAATAAATATTAATTTTTATATCTAAAAGCTGATTCAATTTTTCTATTTCTAATAAAGTTTTTTCTGTCATTTGACGCTGTAAATCCGCCGCTTTTTTAGCACCAATAGCAGGAATTAATCTGGTTTTTGTTTTACCGATTTCAGGATAACGAGTGAAAATGATTACCGCTTTTTTATTCATTAAAGAAGAAATTATAACAATAAAATTAGCAAGAGTTTTAATTAAAAATTATGTATAAAATAACTTAAAAATATCTATAGCAATCTGAAATCATTGGTTAATAATTAAAGATAAAAAAATTAATATATAAATTTTACTATACCCTCAAAGTCGATTACCGAAAACTGACAACTCCCATAAAATTAGATTAAACATCATTATTATATCTACGACGGCGACGACGATATTTACGAGGTTGCTCTTGAATAGGAGTTTCTTCTGTTACAGTAGTTTTATTATATATTTGTCTAGGTTTAAGAGGTTCAAATTTTATGGTTGCCTTTTTGACAATCAATTTACCTGATGGATGGGGAAAATTTTTGATAGGTATTTCTTCGGTAGCTGTCAACATAAATTTACGCCACATTTGAGCGGCAACGGCACTACTGCCAAAAGTTGCTTTATTATTATCATTACCAACCCAAACTCCCGTTACCATTTGGGGAATATAACCCACAAACCATAAATCTCTTGCCTTATCCGAAGTGCCTGTTTTTCCTGCCACTGGGCGCCCAATTTGTGCAGGAATACCTGTTCCTGATTGTACTACTTTTTGTAACATCCAAGTTGTAATATTAGCACTATTTTTATCTAAAGCAATAGTAGGAGTTAACTTAGATTGATAAAGAATTTTTCCTTCACTATCAACAATACTTTTAATACCATGAGCTGGAAAATGTTGTCCTTGATTTGCTAAAGTACCATAGGCGCTAGTTAATTCTAATAAATTGACTTCCGACGCACCTAAAGCAAGGGAATAAGTAGGTAGTAAAGTTGATTCTATACCCATTTTTTTGGCAATTTCAATAATAGGATTCCAACCAACATCAATAAGAGTTTTAATGGCAACGGTATTTAAAGAAGAAGTTAAGGCTTGAGAAATAGATACTTCTCCTTTATAACTATCACCATAGTTTTTTGGCTCATAACCGTCAACTACTAAAGGTGCATCCAAATAACTTTTATAAGGAGACATCCCCCCCGCAATGGCGGTAGCATAAACGAAAGTTTTAAAAGTTGAACCCGGTTGACGTTGGGCTTGGGTAACTCGGTTATACTGATTAGTAAGAAAATCTGTGCCTCCTACCATTGTAACGATTTCTCCGCTACGAGGATCAATTGCAACTAATGCACCTTGTTTGAATTGTTGCCATCTACCATATCTTTCTACAGTCTTTTCGACAATTTCTTCTCCTTTTTCTTGCCATTGTGGATTTAAGGTTGTGTTGATAATAATTCCACCTTTGGCTAATTGTTGAGAAGTTAGATATTTGCCTATTTCTGCTTCAATATAATTAACAAAATAAGGTGCTTTTTTAATGTTACGTTTTAAAGGGCTAGATTTTGTGATTAAGGGAGTTTTTATGGCTTGTTGGGCTTCTTCTTGGGTAATATACCCCTGTTGTGCCATACGAGTTAAAACTAAATTTCGTCGAGAGGTTGCCACTTCAGGATTTACTAAAGGAGAATAAAGACTAGGTGCAGGAGTTATTCCAGCCAAAGTGGCAATTTCTGGTAAAGTAAGTTCAGTTAAAGGTTTACTAAAATAACGATGAGAAGCATCGGATACACCATAAGCGCCAGAACCAAGATAAACTAGATTAAGATAGGCTTGTAAAACTTGTTCTTTTGTGAGTTGATTATCTAATCTTTGAGCAATAACTACTTCTTTAAGTTTTCTTTCCCAACTACGATCTTGATCTAAATATCCAATTCTAGCAAGTTGTTGGGTGATTGTGCTACCCCCTTCTTTTACTTTCCCTGATTGTATGTTAATTACTCCTGCACGAAAAATACCTTGGACATCAATTCCTTTATGATTAAAATAACGACTATCTTCAATGGCGATAAAGGCTTGTTGTAACTTTTCGGGAATTTTATCAATAGTTTTCCTTTCGTAGGAAATATCCCCAAACTGAGCTAATATCGTATTATCTTTAGCTTTAATGGTGAGAGTATTCGGGCGAGAATAATTAAGAATATTAGTCACATTTTCTGGTAAATCTCGATTAATTTGATTCCATTTACCCATTAAAAAAGCAAAAAATCCGAAATTAATGGTAAAACTGATAGCGATGCCATACCAAAAAATGCGACTATTTCTTAACTGTTTGATAGTTTTTAGTGTTGCCAACAAAATTTTCTCCCTTAACAATTATCAATCATCCCTTATTCATTAATAATTATCAATTAACCATCAACAATTATCAATAGAATTATTTGATAAATCAGCGCATCGGAATATAAAATGAGTAATCGTAGTTAAAATTGAGAATTTCTTGCCTTAAATTGATTTTATTTCTTTAGGAATGAAGACTAGAAAAACACAAGAGGAGAAGGATTAACCCTAACACCTGATTTATAAACTATTCTAAAGTACGACAAGTGACACATTGAGTTAATCTATGTTTTAAAGATTCATAGGGAATTTTATCGATAATTTCTGCGGCAAAAGCATCCATTAATAAATGTCTAGCATCATATTCATTTAAACCACGACTACGAAGATAAAAAATCTCATCAGCTTCTAGTTGACTTATGGTTGCACCATGAGCGCATTTTACGTTATCAGCAGTGATTTGCAATTCTGGTTTAGTGTTAATCCGCGCTTTAGAAGATAATAATAAATTGCGGTTAAGTTGAGTTGCATTGGTTAATTGTGCTAATTTAGGTACATGAATTTTACCGTTAAAAACACCGCGCCCTGAATCATCAATAATAAATTTATGAAGTTGATTAATCGTACCATGAGGTTTAGTTAAACTAACTTCGCTGTGAGTGTCTCCCATTTGTTTTCCTTGCAACATGGTTAAACCATTAAGATTAGTTTGAGTTTCCTCTCCTTGTTGTTGAATATGGAGATTATGACGATAAAATTTACCTCCTAAACTCACTTCATTGATAGTATAATGACTATTTTTATCTTGAAATGCCGTAGTTTTGGCTATGTGAAAACAATCTCCTGATTCACGCTGAATACGAGTATGATGAATTTGGGCGGTATCTTGAAGATGAATTTCTGTTACTGCATTAGTTAAATAGTAATTTTGTTTGACAGAATCTGAACATCCAGAAGCCACCGCGCCGTAATATTCGATAAAATTAAGGTTAGAATGTGCCTCGGCAACTACTAAAATACGAGGTTGAGTGAAACAAGAAAAATTTTCTCTGGCGGTTAAATGTAATAAATGAATAGGAGTGACTATTTTGGTATTGGCTTTTACCCAAATCACAAAAGCATCGGTAATTCCTGCTGAATTTAACGCAGTAAAAACTTCATTTTTAGGCTCATTTTTACTTAAATATTCACTGATTTTCCCAATTTTATCTTCATCTAAATTACTTAAATTTCCTACATAAATATTTTCATCAGATAAAGCCGAAATATCCGATAAATTGGAAGCATAAAAACCGTTAACAAAAACTAGACGAGAATGAGATGCTTCTTCTAAAATAAATCCATCTAACACAAAAGAATTTAAGTCAGTTTTATTTGCTAAACACCAATTTTGTTTTTGTAAATCAGATAAATCTGTAAAACGCCAATCTTCATCTTTATCGGAGGGAATATTCAATTTAACTACGTTATTCGCACTTTTAACACGAATTTCTTTCACTAGACTAGCTAAATTACTATTAAAATCTAAGGTTTGATTTTCAGTCAGTTGTAATAAATCTTGGGAATAAGTATCTGATTTTAACATTGTCATAGACAGGATTGATTAGGGATGAGTAATGAGTAATGAGTAATGAGTAATGAGTAATGAGTAATGAGTAATGAGTAATGAAGAATTATCAACTATTAATTATTAACTGTTAATTATTAACTATTTTCTTTGATTAATTAGCGACTAAATTTTCTTCTTCTAAGAAATCGTAACCTTTTTTCTCTAACTCTAAAGCTAAGTTTTTGTCACCACTCATAACTATTTTTCCTTGATACATAACATGAACGAAATCAGGTGTAATATAATCAAGTAATCGTTGATAATGAGTAATTAATAAAAAAGCATTGTCAGGTTTGCGCAGTTTATTAACACCCTCGGAGACAATCCGTAAAGCATCAATATCTAAACCAGAATCTATTTCATCTAAAATGCCTAAAGTCGGCTCAAGTAAAGCCATTTGTAAGATTTCGTTACGCTTTTTCTCCCCTCCAGAAAACCCTTCATTTAAACTTCTAGCTAAGAAAGCAGAATCCATTTTTACTATGTCTAATTTTTCTTCTACTAAATCTTCAAAATCAAAAGCGTCTAACTCTTCTAATTTTAAATATTTGCAACGAGCATTATATGCTACTCTTAAAAAGTCTAAATTACTAACACCCGGTATTTCTAAAGGGTATTGAAAAGCTAAAAAAATTCCTGCTAATGCTCTTTCTTCAGGCTCTTTTTCTAGTAAATTTTCTCCTTTATATATTACTTCACCTCCTGTCACTTCGTACTCAGGATGCCCTGTTAATACTTTTGAAAAAGTACTTTTTCCTGACCCATTACGTCCCATAATAGCGTGTATTTCACCAGCATTAATTTCTAAATTAACACCTTTTAGAATAGGAGTGTTATCAACATTGACAGTTAAGTTTCTTACGGATAATATAGGTTGATTCATCATAAAAATTTGTCAGTTTTTATTCTGACGGATTATCTAATTTACTTTAAAATTTATTTTCTGTGGATCTATTCTAAGGTACTTTAGCAACAATTTGGTTGTTTAACTTCTCAAAAATTTCTGTAAATCAGAGAAATAGGAGTTAGAAAAAATTTGAAACTGTAAAATTAACCCATACGAAGATGAGTTATTCCTGCGGTTGCCATTAAATTAAGTTTGCCGTCTTCGGTGGTTAAATGATTGACATCTAAAGAAATTCCATCCATCAAAAAATGATTAAGATTAAATATCTTAGCCGATTCCTCTAAAATAAGATTAGTTAATGTAGATGAAAACTGTTTTCCTTGAGTACATCTTACTTCACTTAACAATACTCCTTGCCCACTATGACAAATACGAGGTTTAATAACTAAACAAATACTTTCGATGATTTGAGTATTCAAAATTTTGAGTTTAGCTTTAACAACAATTCTGCCATCGGCTAAAATGCGACAATCTGCACGATAAAACTTAACTTTTACCAGTTTGTTATCTAATGGAATATCATATTTTTGTAACTGTTGATTAAGATTATTGATATTTAAAGCAGTTTCGATGTCTTTTTCATTTAAAACGATACTGGCTTTTCCCTGACTAGGTTTTGTTAATTGTACATTTCCCATTAACGCTTTTAAAGGACTAACCGAGATATTATTTAAAGTAATTTTCATTTTCTCTAAACGTAAATCTTTTTGCATGGTTAAACCATAACCGTCTATATGTAAAGATTCTAATATTCCTTTTGCCAACTTACTTGGTTCAATTTTGACTTGTACACTTAAGTGTTCAGCTTTTTTGATTTGACTTTTAAACGCCATCTCCGCAATTTTATTGATAGTTTTTTCTCCGATACTGTCTAATTGATTAAATAACATATTATTTTTAATATTTTGATGGCGGTTTTTACGGATATTCTTAAGTATAGTAACATTTATGAGAATTATTTTAAAAGTTCTTCCTTCATTTTGTCATTAATTTTTCGGGTAAAACTCTTTGATTTTCTGTATTAAAATTTCCCAAAAATAAGAAATAATTAACCAATAAAAAAACAAAAATTTACCAATAAATAATAACCATCTTTGTATTTTCCCTGACACCTTTCTCAAGGAAAAATTTATCATCATCAAATAACGCAGTCTTAGTTATTAATTGCTATCAATCAAAATTATATAAATGATCTGAAACAAATTGAGTAATTATACTTATTTTTTGATCAGAATATTTATAGTCATAAAAATTAAAATTATAAACTTTGGTTACAATCATATTTTTTATAAAGATTAGATAAAGTGTTTAAATAAAATTAATCAGAATAAGACAGAAACAACTATAATAAAAGTGATTTGTTTAATTAACTGATTTTATTATTAATTATGACCGCTAATTCTAATCCCTCTGAACAGCAAATTAGCCCCTTTTCAATGGATGATTTTGCTCAAGCCTTAGAACAGGAACAGTATGACTATCATTTTAATAAGGGTGAGATAGTCAAAGGGAAAGTGTTTCAGCATGATTCTAGTGGTGTTTATGTTGATATTGGCGGAAAATCTCCGGGGTTTGTACCTCTGAGTGAGGCTTCTTGGCAACATTTTTCTGATGTGGGAGAAGTTTTACCTCTTCAGGAAGAATTTGAATTTTTGATCATTAAAGAACAAGATTCTGAAGGACAGGTGAAATTATCTCGTCGTCAACTTTTCATTGAACAAGCATGGGATAACTTAACGGAAATTCAAGAAAAAGGTAAAGTTGTCCAAATGTTGGTAACAGGGGTTAATCGTGGAGGAGTTATCGGACAAATAGACGGTTTAAGGGCTTTTATTCCGCGCTCTCATCTCATCGAAAAAGATAATTTTGATAATCTCATTGATCAATCTTTACCTGCTAATGTTCTACAAATTGATCGAGCACAAAATAAAATTGTACTCACTCAAAGAGATTTAGCGAAAACAGCAGCGATGTCAACGCTACAAGAAAATGAGGTAATACAAGGAAAAGTAGTCAAAATTCAACCCTATGGAGTTTTTATTGATTTCGGCGGTATTGCTGGATTACTCCACATTAAACAAATTAGTGAAGCTCAAATTAGTTCTCTTAATACGTTATTTAAAATCGGGGAAGAAATCAAAGTAGTAGTTTTAGAAATTGATGAGACTAAAAATCGTATTTCTTTATCTACTAAGGTTTTAGAAACTTATCCCGGGGAATTTATGGAGAAAAAAGATTTAATTTTTGCGACGGCAGAAGAAAGATTGGCAAATAAAAAAGCAAAAAATAATTAACTATTATTCTCTGTATAGACGTAGCGCACTACGTCCTTTTCTTTCTTTTCTCTCTAAGTCTAGCTTACTTGGGATAACGTTTCTTTCAAGGCGGCTAAAGCTGTTAAAACATCTCTTTCTGATACAAAACCTAAATGTCCCATACGGAAAATTTTACCGCTAAGATGATCTTGTCCTCCTGCTAACGCAATGTCATATTTTTTGCGCATAGTGGATCTGATGGCTTCTGCGTCATGTTTATCGGGTATTACCGCTGTGATAGCTAAAGCGGCAGCTTCATCATTAGCATATAAAGGTAAACCTAAAGCCTTAACTCCTTCACGAGTAATGTGAGTTAAACGTTTATGACGATCAAAAATATTTTGTAATCCTTCCTCTTTCATCATCTCTAAAGCGGCTTTTAAAGCAAACATTAAATTGATAGGAGGAGTAAAAGGTGAGCTATTTTTGGCGTTGGCTTTTTTATAAGGTGCTAAATCTAAATAAAATTTAGGTAAAGTTGCAGTTTTATAGGCTTCCCATGCTTTATCACTAACAGCCACAAAACCCATACCCGGAGGAATCATATAACCTTTTTGAGAACCTGATGCCACTACATCTAAACCCCATTCATCCATCGGTACATTTACTGCACCTAAACTGGTAACAGCATCAACAATAATAAGGGCTTCACCATGAGCTTTAACGTGTTTATTGATAGTTTCTAAGTCATTTAAAACCCCTGTAGAAGTTTCAGAATGAGTGATAATCACCGCTTTAATTTTTTTCTCGGTATCACTTTCTAATTTAGCTCTAAAATCTTCAGGATCTAATTGTTGTCCCCATGGTGCGGTAACTTCTTCTACATCTAAACCGAAAGCACGACTCAAAATAGCCCATCTTTCGCCAAATTTACCGTTATTGCCCACTAAAACTTTATCCCCAGCACTTAAGAAGTTGATGATACCAGCTTCCATAGCTCCTGTACCTGAAGAACATAAAGTTATAACTTCATTTTTAGTTTGATGTAACCATTTTAAATTTTCGTTTAATTCTCCAATAATTTTGCTAAAATCACCGCTTCGATGACCCATGGGATGCTGTGCCATAGCTAATAATACTCTCTCAGGCACAGGAGTTGGACCTGGAATCATCAACATTAATTTATCTTGCATTTTTCTTTAATCCTTGCGTACAGTAAATAATTATCAGTCAACAATGAACAATTGACAATGAACCATCAATCATTTTAACTAGCTATATATTCTTCCACAACTTCTTTTCGTTTACGAAGTTTCGTTAAGGCTTCTCTTTCAATTTGTCTAACTCTTTCACGGGAAATTTTGAGAATCTCTCCGATTTTCGACAAAGTTAAGGGTTTACCATCATCTAAACCGTAACGTAATTTAATCACATCTTGTTGTTGCTGAGTTAATTCTGACATCATGCGGTTTAAATCGAATTGAAGACATGAATAATCGGTGAAATCTTCTGGTGATTGTCCTTTATCTTCTAATAATTCTCCTAACTCAGTATCATTATTGTCTCCTACTTTTAAATCTAGGGATAAGGGTTGACGAGCTCTACCTAAATATTCCCTAACTTGTTCGGCGGTTAATTCTAGTGCTTCGGATAACTCAGCAATGGTTGC
>NZ_JBGSUU010000025.1:0-19043 GCF_041753295.1 Geminocystis sp. | reverse complement strand
ACAAAGATGATTTTGCTTTCCTTTTTTAATTCCATTTTTGTGAATATGTTTAGACCCGCACTCTGGACATTGTATCATTTTTTTATTTTTGATAATTTGACCCCTTTATCTAAAAATCATACCTTAATTCAGCAACGCCCTCAATTCTATGGCTCGTCAAGCTAGTGCTGAAAGGGCTTGGGTTTCAATAAAACGCTTTTATGATAACTGTAAAAATCCCTCAATTAAGAGAAAAGGCTTTCCTAAATTTTAAAAAGGTCGTTCTGTAGAGTATAAAACTTCAGGGTGGGAACTTTCAAAAGATAGAACTGCTATTAATTTTAGGGATGGATTTAAAGCTGGGTGGTTTAAAATGCGTGGTGGTGTTGACCTTAATTTCTACCAACTTAATCAGATTAAACGAGTTAGAGTTATTCGCCGTGCTGATGGTTATTATGTACAATTTTGTATAGACCAACAAAGAATAGAAGATATTAAACCTTCTGGTAATGCCATTGGTTTGGATGTTGGTTTATCTCATTTTTATACTGATTCAAACGGTTTAAAAATTGATAATCCTAGACATTTAAGAAAGTCTGAAAAACAGTTAAAACGGCTTCAAAGACAAGTTAGTAAAAAGAAAAAAGGTAGTAACTCTCGAAAAAAAGCGATTAATAAATTGGGGAGAAAACATTTAAAAGTCTCAAGGCAACGTAAAGACTGGTTAGTAAAATTAGCACGGTGCGTAGTCCAATCTAACGATTTGGTAGCCTATGAGAAATTAACTGTTAAGAATATGGTCAAAAACCATTGTTTAGCTAAGAGTATTAACGATGCGAGTTGGAGAACTTTTTTTGATTGGTTAGAATACTACGGCAAAGTAATGGGTAAAATTGTTTATCCTGTAAACCCACAATATACCAGTCAAGAATGTCCTAATTGTAAAGTAATAGTCAAAAAGACCTTATCTCAAAGAACACACATTTGTGAATGTGGTTGTGTAATGGATAGAGATGAGGCAGGTGCAATTAATATCTTAGCTAAAGCATTAAGAGAATTAAGTAGGGGTGGGCAATCCCAAACTTCCAGTCTTGAACTGGTAAACGCTAACGGACACATTAACCTCTGTCAATTGAGTGAAAACTTGATTGATAAGTTAGGTGGTTGAAGTTAGAATCCCTCACCATAATCTTTGATTTGGTGACGGGAGAATGTCAACTAAACCTAGATTTAATACCTAAACTTAAAAAGTAAGCAAATCCTGACACCACAATAATTGTTGCACCAGAAGTTAAGTTGAATGTATAAGACAATCCTAAGCCAATTAAAATAAAAATAACTCCCAAAATACTGCTTAATACCATCATTTGTTTTATTTCCCCTACAAATTGATTAGCAACAGCTGGAGGAATAGTTAGTAAAGCAATTACCATAATTAAGCCAACTACTTGCATCACCATGACGATGGTTAAAGCGATGGCACTAATTAACATCAAGTATAATCCATTAACGGGTATATTTCGAGTAGTGGCAAAAATAGGATCAAATGAAATTGCTAATAATTCTTTATAAAATAACCAGATCATGATGATGATAATTACATCTAAAATTAACATAATTAGTAGGTCACTTCTAGGCACAGCTAAAATACTACCGAAAAGATAACTCATCAAATTGGCTTTATAACCCTTCGTCAAGTCGATAAGAATGATACCGATACCCATACCAATAGCCCACATTGTGCCGATAATAGTATCTGTTCTTTCCTTTGTATATTTTTCTACTAAACCCATTCCTAACCCTGAAAATACCGCAAATATCATCGCCCCAAGAATAGGATTAAAACCTAAAAAGTAACCTAAACCGATGCCACCATAAGCAGAATGGGCGATACCACCGCTAATAAAAACAATGCGGTTAACTACGACAAAAGTACCGATAATACCACAGGCAATACTAACTAAAATACCTGCGGCAATGGCATTTTGCATAAACTCTAGTTGTAAGACTTCAATCATAATAGATAATTAAGGATAGAGGGGAAATTTTTTCTCTCAAATTACGGTAAATCTAGGAATTGTGTTCAGGTAAAATACGATGAGGAATACCATGAGCGATTAAATCTATGGGACATTGATAAGTTTCTTGTATCATTTGAGAAGTAATGATTTTGTCTTGGTGATAATGTAAAGTACGATTTAAACAAGCAATGGTTTTTACATAGGTAGAAATGGCGGCTAAATCGTGGGAAATCAATAAAATCGTGATATATTCGTTTAATTCTTTGAGCAACTCATAGATATTATTTTGAATTTTTGAGTCAATGTTGGCGGTAGGTTCATCTAAAAGTAAGATACTAGGTTGACTAGCTAAAGCACGCGCAATATATACCCTTTGTCTTTCACCCCCCGATAATTCACCAATGGGACGATTTCTTAACTTTATCATGCCCACTTGTTCTAAACAATGGGTAACTATTTCTTCATCTTTACGGTTATAACTTTTAAATAAATGACTTTTTGACAATCTTCCCATTCTGACGACATCTTCTACTAAGATAGGAAAAGCTCGATCAAATTCCAAAACTTGAGGTACATAACCTATATATTTCCTACCTTGAGAAACAGGATAATTCATGATAGAAATTTGTCCAGATTTAGGAGTAATTAAACCTAATAAAGTTTTTAATAATGTGCTTTTTCCTGCTCCATTTGGCCCTATTATGCCAATAAAATCTAATTCATTTACTTGAAAATTGATATTTTCTAAAACATTCTGTTTACCATAATTAACATAAATATTTGATAATTTTATTACTCCATTCATAAATTTTTATATCTTAGAGGTATTGCTCACAATAATGACTATTTTATTTACTTAAAATTAATGATAAAAATCCGTTAAAATTATTCATAAATTTGCTTATATTTTCTTATTTATCCTAACTTAATCTTCCTTAAAATTTAGTTATTTTTATTTCATTGATTGAGATAGTTTATCAGCCACTTGTAATAAATTTTCTGACCAATTTGGGGCTAAATCATCTAAAATTACAACTTCTGCGTTAATGGCTTTGGCTAATGTTTCAACAGTTTTTTGACTAAATTGAGGTTGTGCAAAAATAACGTTAATATTATCTTCTTTTGCTTGTTTAATTAGACTCGCTAAAGTGGCGGAAGTAGCTTCTTGTCCTTCAAATTCAATGGATATTTGTTCTAAGTTATAATCTTTGGCAAAATAACCCCATGCTGGATGATAAATCATGAATTTTCGTTTATTTACATTAGCAAATTTTTCTGTTATTTGTTGATCTAATGTTTCAATTTCTGTAATAAATGTAGCCAAATTTTTTTGATAAATAGCTTGATTTTTAGGATCAAGTTTTACTAATTCTTGATATATATTTTCTGCTTGAATTTTAGCTAATTTAGGAGATAACCAAATATGAGGATCAAGGCTTTCTTTTTCTCCTTCTTTACCCTCTGCTTTTTCATGGTCATGATCTTCATCTGTATGATTTTCATTTTCATGATCATGATGATGCCCTATCATGGGTATTTTTTCAATACCTTCCCCAGAATTAATAATGGGAATTTGTGGATTTGCTGACTTAATTTTCTCTAACCATACTTGTTCAAAAGGCACTCCAATACTAATATAAGCAGAAGAGTTACTTAAGTTAGCTAATTGTTGGGGTAAAGGCTCATAAGTTTCTGCCGATGCCCCCGGCTCAACCATGACATTTACATTGACTAATTCTCCTCCAATTTTCTCTACAAAATATTTTTGAGGTAAAAGGCTTACTGTCAAATTTAGTTTATTTTCACTAGGATTAGATACAGTTTCTTCAATATTTGTATTTGTTGAAGATAAATTTTCGGTTTTTTTTTCTTGATTACATCCTACTAAGTTAAATAAAGTAAAAATTAATAATAAGTTAATCAATTTATAGTTAAAAATTCTCATACATCGCCAAAATAATTACACTAATTAATTATAACTAAAAGGCTTAAATACTTGTATGTTTAGGTGTTCAGATGATCATAAATAAAGGGATTAGAAAAAAAGATTATCAAAAATTTTATTATTTATTACCATTAATTAATCCTCGTCTATTTTTCTCATTAACAGAAGATTTCATAAACTTAATTAAGTGATTTATATGCTCATTGTCACATAGAGGCTCTAATGATTCAAGAGCTTGATTAATCGTTAATCCTGATTTATAAAGGATTTTATAGGCTTTTTTTAACAATGCAATTTCTTCAGTGTCAAAATTATTGCGTTTTAATGCTACAAGATTGAGCGATCGCACATGAGAGGGATTACCTTCTACTAACATATAAGGTGGTACATCTCGATCAATTCGACTCATACCGCCTAACATAGCCATTTTACCAACTTTGACAAACTGATGAATACCCAACATTCCACCGATTACGGCTTTAGATTCTATCTCCACATGACCAGCTAAAGCTACGGAATTAGCGATAACAATACCATTCCCTAAAAGACAATTATGCGCCACATGAACATAAGCCATCAAGAGATTATCATTACCAATGACGGTTTCTTCTTCCTCCCCCGTAGCACGATTAACCGTAACATATTCACGGATAGTATTACGATGTCCAATTTTTACCGAACTTTTACCGCCTTTATACTTCAAATCTTGAGGAGGTAAACCTAAAGCAGCACCCGGAAATATTTGATTATCACAACCGATTTCAATAGGACCATTAATAACTACATTAGCACCAATAATTGTATTCGCACCAATTTTAACATCAGCACCGATAACTACATTAGGGGCAATTTCCACGGAAGGATCTAATTCAGCTTTTTTGTCGATAATAGCAGTAGGATGTATCACGGTTCGTAAAAATTAATTGTATATTTAATGAAAAGTAAACAGAAAATGGACAAAAAAAATATCAGAAAATTAAGGTGATTTTAAAATATACAATTTATCTCATTTCGGTACGAAAAATTAATCAAAAAGAGAAAATAACATTTCTGCTTCTACCACCAATTGCCCATCAACAAAACCTTGCCCTTGCATTTTGGCGATGCGATTACGTTTAAAAGCAAGTAACTCGACTGTCATAATTAACTGATCACCGGGGATAACTGGGCGACGAAAACGAGCTTTATCAACCCCCCCATAAACAAAAAATTTGCCTTTCATACCGGGTAATAAAGTTAAAACAATTCCCCCAACTTGTGCCATAGCTTCTAATTGTAAAACACCCGGCATAATCGGATTATTAGGAATATGTCCTTGAAAGAAAGGTTCATTGATAGTAAGATTTTTAATACCAGTGGCTTTTTTCCCCGCAGTGTAATCAATTATGCGATCAACTAAAGCAAAAGGATAACGATGGGGTAATAATTCTTGAATTTCCTTAATATAGAAAGTTGTTTGGGTATTTTGTTCTAAATCTTGTTCTTTTTCGGGTATTTGTTCCATTGATAATTATTTCCTTTCATATGCTTGTCAATGAGTCTTAATTAGAATATCACGAACCAGTAAAATAGAAAATAACAGAGAATCAGGGATTAGGGTTGAAAAGTAAGACTATCAGATTTTTGTAATGTATTGATATTCTCGTTTCCTGTGCAAAATAATACTGTTTTAATTTCCTCATTAAGCAACTCGACTAATTCTTCTAATGCTT
Source organism: Geminocystis sp. (assembly GCF_041753295.1). Classification (NCBI taxonomy): domain Bacteria; kingdom Bacillati; phylum Cyanobacteriota; class Cyanophyceae; order Chroococcales; family Geminocystaceae; genus Geminocystis; species Geminocystis sp. Next base: position 13,386 of record NZ_JBGSUU010000025.1, on the reverse strand, counting down.
CCACCGATACCATCGCAGCTTTTAAGAAAGGATAAGCCAAACCTACAACATCCGCACCTAAAGCCAATAATTTTGCCACTTCTAAACCGTTACGGATGCCTCCTGAAGCAATTAAAGGAATATTTGGATATTTTTTGGCAATGTCTGCTATACAATGGGCGGTAGGGATACCCCAATTAGCAAAGATTTTACCTAATTCTCTTTTTAATTTATTGTCGCTTCTTTCGCTTTCTACCATTGCCCATGATGTACCCCCAGCACCAGCTACGTCAATAGCTTTTACTCCCATATTGATTAATTTTTCTGCCATGGTTACTGAAATACCGTTACCGACTTCTTTCACGATAACAGGCACGGGCATTTTTTCACATAAAACACCGATTTTAGCTAACAAGTCTTTAAAGTTAGTGTCTCCTTCAGGTTGGATACATTCTTGTAAGGGATTGAGATGCAGAATTAATGCGTCTGCTTCTAATATTTCCACTAATTTTAAGCATTCACGCCATGTATAACCATAATTTAATTGTACTGCTCCAATATTAGCTAATAATAATATATCAGGAGTTTGCCATCGCACTTGAAAAGTTTTGGCTATATCGGGTTTTTCGATAATAACACGTCCTGAACCGATACCCATAGCTAAACGGTATTTTTGAGCGATAATAGCTAAACGTTGATTAATTAATTGAGCATTTTCTGTGCCTCCTGTCATAGATGAAATTAACAAAGGAGAATCTAATTTTTTGCCTATAAATTCTGTAGAAATATCAATATTTTTATAATCTAATTCAGGTAAACAACAATGAGTAAAAGTATATTTTTCTAGTCCATTTTGAACTTGATTAAACTGTACTTTTTCATCTAAACAAATGCGAATATGATCATCTTTTCTAGCTTGAGTTTCGGTCAAATTATTCTGATTGTTCATTATTAAAATTTATATATTATTAATATCGATTCCACAATTTAAACTAATTAAACTAATAGCAATATTACCACTAAAACAGACATCAACATCAGTATTAGGAGAGGAAATTCTTTGATTATATTTTCCTTGATAAGTATATTGATTATTTTCTATTTTAAAACTTAAGGGTAAAGGATCAATACTCGGTGGACAAAATATTATTTTTGGTTCAGGAAAATCACTATTAATAGGAGGTAAATTAACATTCCAAAAACATCCTTTAGGTAGTTTTTTTGATAATAATAAATCTAATACTTTTTCTGTTAAATGAGTAGCGAAATTCCAATCAATTTTTAACGGTGATTTCATCACATGGGAAATAGCAATGGCAGAAACACCTAAAATAGTAGCTTCTCTTACGGCGGCTACTGTACCAGAATTATATATATCAACTCCTAAATTTCCTCCAGCATTAATGCCAGATACAACATAATTACCATGAGGACATAAATAACTTAAAGCAATGCGAGTACAATCTACTGGAGTACCTTCAACGGCATATTCTTGATCATTATTTTTAGTAACAGTAATCGGTTTTTTTGTAGTAAATTGATGACCACAACCTGATAATTGCTGGGTTGGTGCTACTATAAATTTATTCCCTTTTATGGCTTGTTTTAATGCTTTAATTCCTTCGGCATTTATACCATCATCATTAGTTAAAATAAATGTTTTTTCCATTAAAGTTTTAAATAATAAGTTTATTAATTAATATTAAAATTAAATCTATTATACCATCTTTAGATAATTTGTAATAATATATTATATATTAACTATTTAAACTAAAATTAGAAGAAAAAAAATAGAAATCTTTTTTAAAATTACCTTCTTTATAAGACATAATATTCTTATTTTCTTTAGTTTATTTTTAATAATCCATTATTTTGATACTTATTTATTATCAATTAATCAAAAATGCTTGATTTAGCCAAATTAGCTCAACAAATGCCAAATATAGGGTTAGAAATGCAAAAAGACGCTCTAGCTAGTGTTGAAAGGTTAAAACTAGCCCAATCTGTGCTTATCAAAACAGTAAAATCACAGAATCTTTTTATCAAAATACAAGAAGAATGGTGCGATCGCCTAATTTTTACTCCAGCAACTCCCATAGAACCGATTACTACTTGTATTGATATAGAATTAGCTGAATTTAACCATAGCGTGTTTTCTGCCGATGGCTCACAAATTGCCCCATCTCATCATGAAATTGCTTATTGTTATTTAATCAATATTGGTAGAATTATGCTACATTATGGGCAAAATTTACACCCTCTTTTAGATACCTTACCCGAAATTTATTATAAACCTGAAGATTTATACGTCTCTCGAAAATGGGGAATTCGCACGGAAGAATGGATGAGTTATAAACGCACAGTGGCAGAGGCTGAAGTCTTAGCAGAGATGGCTTGTACTTGGGTTAATCCTCCCGGTGCTCATTTTAACATCCCTAACTTAGCCATGACAGACGGTTCTTTGATATTCTGGTTTTTAGAAACCATCGCTATGGAAGCTAGAGAGCAAATTTTAACACCTATTTTACAAGCATGGCAACAGCTACAAGAGGCTAAAATTCCTTTCGTTGGTTATATCAGCGCTTCTAGGAGTATGGAAGCGGTTAACTTTTTGCGTCTTCCTCAATGTGCCTACGAAAAACCCAATTGTGTGGCTTATTGCGGTGAAGAAATTAATAAAACTCCTTGTCAAAAAATTGAACCTATACGAGACGCTACTTTATGGAGTAGCATCTTAAAACCTCGCCAACGAAGTGCTATTTTTCGCAGTAATTCCCGTATTTTAGATTTATATGGAGAAGAACAATATATTTATTTTTGTTATCTTCATGTAGGCACAGAAGTCGCTCGTATCGAATTTCCGAGGTGGGTTGCGGAAGATTCTGCTTTACTTCATCAGGCTTTAAGTATTACTCTTACTCAAGTTAATAAAGGTTTTGGTTATCCTGTGGCTTTAGCTGAAGCCCATAATTTAGCAGTGGTTAAAGGTGGCGATCGCAGTCGTTTTTTTGCCTTGCTTGAAGATCAAATGATTAGAGCTGGATTACATAATGTCGGTACATCCTATAAAGAAGCACGTAAACGAGGCAGTATTGCTTAATGATTTCAATGGTTTGAATATCTGATGGAGGCAGGTTTGAGGTAGGGGAATCTTCCTTTTTCATGGCGAATAATTTAATTAGGGAAGACGTAATTGTCCATTGTCCTTTATTATGTTAAAAAAAGTTAAGTAAATCATCCAAATAATTATGTATATGACTCCTAAAAGTGGCGTATTGCTACTTCTTGCTTGTGTAACTGCCATCGCCTCCGTTGGTTCTGTATTTGAATTAAGTTCTGGAATGCCACAATTAGGACAAACTAATACTGCCATTATCTTAACTATTAGTATTCCTTTAACCATTGTTTTATTTATCTTAGCGGTTATGGATGCTAGAGCAAATTTAAAATAAGTAGGAGAAATTACAAAACCATAAAACAGTTTTATAAAAACTACATTAATAAAAAATGCTCAAAAAACGTTTTATAAAAATATAACAATCTTATTTCAGTGATTAAAAAATAATCCGTTAATTTCTCCCCAAAGGATTAGAGGGCAAAATTTTCATAAATGATTTAGGAATGCTAAAGTAAAAAATTTTATGATTTTATCGAACTTTTTTGAGTAAAATAAAGTGTAATCTTTCTTTATAACTTAAATTAATTAACTAAAAATTTAGAGTAAAAAAAGATAAAAATATGATTTTAAAAATAATTTATAAATAATGTCAAAAATGCTGAAAGAAAAAAATAAATAAATGAATTTACCAACAAATTGGCATGGAAAAATTGATTTAGTTTATAGTCATAATAACGGTAAAACTGAGATAAAATCAGCTTTTTGTCAAGCACCTTTAAAAATTCAAAGAGCTTTTTATCCTGAAGGAAATTCCATCTGTTATAGTGTTATTTTACATACAGCTGGAGGTATTGTTGGCGGTGATATTTTAACTCAAAATATTTATTTATCTCCTAATTCTCATGTTTTAATTACAACTCCATCTGCTACTAAAATTTATCGTAGTGAAAAAAAAAAAGCAACTCAAGAAATACTGATTAAATTAGAAAATAATAGTTATTTAGAATATTTACCCCAAGAAATTATCGTTTTTAATAAGTCACAATTCCAACAAAAATTAAGAGTCGAATTAGGTAATAATGCTACTTGGTTAGGTTGGGAAATTATCCGTTTTGGTAGAAGCGCACGAGGAGAAACTTTTACTGATGGTCAATGGCTCAATTATACTGAGGTATGGCAAGAAAATAAACCTTTGTGGATTGATAGACAATCATTTTCAGGTGATAGTCAACTTTTTTCAGCAGTTAATGGTTTAGCGGATAAACCTGTTATTGGTAGCTTAATTTTTATTTCTAGTAACCCTGTTGAAGATTTTTTGCCATTTATTAAAGAATTAATTAATAGTAAATTTAATCAAATCACCCTAGGAGTAACTACCTTACAACAAGGAATATTGTGTCGTTATCATGGTAATTCCGTTAGTGAAGCTAAAAATTGTTTAATAACTATATGGCAATTGCTGCGAAAAAAACAAGGTTTTAATTCTTTGATAAAACCTAGAGTTTGGTTATGATGATCTTTTTTTTGATGATTATGAATCTAAATAGTTAAGCTATAATGATTCAGATAAAATAGTGATCAATTCCAATAATTTATTATAAATCTAGTTAAAACTGTGGTAACTGAAACTCAACAATTTGCCTTAGAAGAAATAGACGAATTACCCTCTTCTCCTATCAATAAAGGAAATCAACTGAAATTTTATTTCAATATTTTACGACGTAAGTGGTTAATTATTTTGGCATTTTCTTTATTAGGTTTCATTCCAGCTTTTGCTATTACCAGTAGAGACCCTCTTCTTTATACTGGTACTTTTGAGATGACTGTTGAACCTTTCACCACTGCACAAAAAGTAACCGATGCAACTACTTTAGCTAGAAATGGTCAAACTGATAGCACTCTTTTAAGTCTTGATTATCCTACCATTACAAGGATATTAAGAAGTCGAGATATTTTAGGAGATGTAGCAGCAAGAATTAACAAAAAAAATCCTCAGATTTCTCAAGATTTTTTATTAGTAGATTTCAAAGAAAACTTTAGTCTTAACCAAGCAAAAGAATCAGGAGATAAATTAGATAAAACGAAAATTATTAATGTTACATATAAAGGTTATGATCCTGATTTTGTTATTTTAGTATTAAATGAAGTTGCAGATAAATATTTAGAATATAGCAGTCAAGAACGAGAAAAAACCTTAGAATCAGGGGTTAAATTTATTAAGGATCAATTACCAAAAATAAAAGAAAGAATTAAAGAAGCACAAAATAAGCAACAACAAATTCAGTTAGAAAATCAACTTGTTAATCCTCAAATTAAAGGTGATAGCTTATTTGAAATAACTACAGCAACCGATAAAGAATTACAATCTATTCAATCTCAATTAAAAGAGTTAAATATTCTTTCTAGTAATCTTCAAAAAGATCTTGGTTTATCTCCTAAAGATGCCCTAATTGCTTCTACTTTAAGTCAAGAACCTCAAAGACAACAATTACTGGTTCAATTACAACAAGTTGACTCTCAAATCGCTTTAGATTCCGCAAGACTCACCCCAGATCATCCTACTCTTTTAAACTTAAAAGAACAACGAGATAATATTAATAATTTAGTTACTAAAAAAACAAGCAAAATTTTAAATGAAAATAATATTGATCCAAATATAAGTCCTAGGGTTTTAACATATCAAGATAATAATCGTCTTTCTTTAATCGGAAAATTAATTGATACACAAAACCAAATTGATGCACTTTCTTCTCGTTATGAATCTCTTAGTCAAAGTCAAACGGATAATAAAGCAGAGTTAGATGTCATACCCGATGTCATAAAAAAATATAATGAATTAGAACGTCAAATTACTCTCGATACTGAACTTTTAAATAAACTTTCTGTACAAAAAGAAACTTTGAGTGTAGAAATTTCCCAAACACAACTTCCTTGGCAAATAGTTTCCACCCCTAAAATACTTACTGATTCTTTTGGTAATGTAGGCTTTAAACCTGATCCTACCAAAAAACTTGGTGCTGGTATTATGGCAGGTTTTTTCTTAGGTATATTTGTGGCCATCGTCATTGAAAAAAGAAGAGATATTTTTTACGGGGAAAGTGATTTAGAATATTCTTTTGGATTACCAATATTAGGTAAAGTACTACTAGATCCCGAAGGTAAAAAGAAATCGAAGTTAGATGATGTTAACTTTTTTAATGAATCTTCCATCATCGATAAAGCAATTCCTCCTTCTCAAGTATCTTTATCAGAAATATATACTAATCTTCATTTTCAATTACCTCAAAGCCCTAAAAATTATATTATTATTTCATCTTTAAATCCTGATGATGGACAGGCTTATATTACGGCTAATTTAGCGAAAACTGCTGCTAAAATTGATCAGAAAGTGTTATTAATTGACGCTAATGTAGTTAATTCAGAAATTCAACAATATTTTGATCTACCGATTCGTAAAGGATTACGAGATTTACTACAGTTTCCCATCAGTCAAGATTCCGTTATTTCCCAAATTGGTTGCGAAAAAAATGTGTCAATTCTAACCGCAGGTAGTGATGATGCAGATTTACCATTGAATCTTGGAGCAGAAGAAACTCAATCTTTAATTCAATCAGTTAGTCAAGACTATACATTAATTCTTTATAATAGTTCTTTCTTTTTGGAATCCTATGATATTAGTTTGTTAGCCGAAAAAACTCAGGGAATTATTTTGGTAGTAAGATTAGAACAAACTCCTTATTCTTTGATTAAACAAGCGGTAGAAAGAATACAAAACTATAATCTCAACTTTCTTGGTTTTATCGTATCAGAATAATTAACGATAATTTTTTATTATTTTGTTATTCGCTATTGATAGTTGTGTCATACAATAATTGTATTAAAAATCAAATAAAACTACCTTAATTAGTCGTTTTTATGAATAAAGTCAATCTTCTTGACATTTCTATTGATAATATTTCCTTATCTAATCTTTTAGAGGAATTAACCCAAAAAGGCGGATTTATTGTGACTCCTAATGTGGATCATTTAGTAAAATTACAGAAAGATGCAGACTTTTTGAAAACTTATAAAATTGCTGATTATGTGGTGTGTGACAGTAAGATTATTCAATATGCTTTAAAATTTTTAGGCACACCTATTCAAGAAAAAATATCAGGATCAGATTTACTACCTGCTTTTTATCACTACAATAAAAATAATGAAAATATTAAAATTTTTCTACTAGGAGGAGACGAAAGTGTCCCCCACTCGGCGAGAATAAATATAAATAAGAAAGTAGAAAGAGAAATAGTTGTTTGCGCTTTATCTCCTAGTTTTGGCTTTGAGAATAACGAATCTGAATGTTTAGCTATTATTGATAAGATTAATGAATCTTCTGCTAACGTTTTAGCCATTGGAGTTGGTGCACCAAAACAAGAAAAATGGATTCTTAAATATCGTTCTTTATTACCTAATATTAAGATTTTTTTACCCATCGGTGCTACTCTTGATTTTGAAGCAGGATATAAACCTCGCTCTCCAAAATGGATTAGTAATATTGGTTTAGAATGGTTTTATCGTCTTATTTCTGAACCAAAAAGACTATGGAAACGTTATTTAATAGATAGTTTTCCTTTCTTGTTGAAACTTATTCAATATCGTTTTAATCTTTATCGTAGTAATCCCATTATTGAATTAAAATCTCTTCCTTTAGGAATGCTTTTAAATCAGGCAGGTTTGTTAACCGATGATAAATTGCTATTACTATTAAATATTCAAAAACAGAAAAATTATCAAATAAAGTTAGGAAAAATTGCTGAAGAATTAAAACTTGTATCTCCTGAAACTATTAATTTTTTTGCTGAAGAGTTACCTAAAATTATTGACTTAAATCAAGTCTGGAATATTGAAAATTATTTACAAAAAGCTCATTTAATTACTCCTTTACAAATTGATTTATTATTACGCAAACAAAGCCAGTTATCAAACTCAAAATCTTTAACACAATTAATAGTTGAAGAAGGTTATTTATCTCAACAGACTTTAAATTGGTTTATTAAATTTCGGGATTTATTAAAATCACATAAATAAAAGAAAACTTATATTTTTTGTCTTTAAAATAACTTTAGATTTTATATTCAATAATAGTTGCTTGTTGTTTAGTTAATCTTTTAAACAAATATTGACATTGCCCAATAAATTGAGGAAATTTAGATAAAACACACCAAAAAGCATATAGTTTAGCCTCTTCTTTATTATCTCCAAAATTAAGACGATAACGATAAATTTTAAACATTAAAACTAAATAAACTAATAATAAAAATAAACTTAATCCTTTAGTTATTCCTATTAATATAATGCTCAAAAAAGGTATTATAAAACCCCATAAATAACCGCTAAAATATTCTTTTTTCATATAATTTTCTGGAGGTTTTCCGTGCATAAAATAACCTTCTGCTACTGCCCAACCGCCTCTAATAGAGCGTTTCCACCATTGACTAAATTTAAACATCGCCGCATCGTGTAGCGTCATATCTATATCTAATCTTTCTATCTTCCACCCTTTTTCTCGCAGTCTAATACACATTTCAGGCTCTTCTCCGCAGATTAAGTTAGAATCATAACCATTACCCTGTTTTAGTGCTTCTAATCGCATCATAGCATCACCTCCACAGGCTTTTGCCTCGCCGATGGGAGTATTCCACTCCATATTAATTAATTGGTTATAAACAGATTTTTCGGGATATTTTTCCCTCCTTCTACCGCAAACAATCGCTAATTTTTCCTTATCTTCCAGAGTTTTTACTGCTATTTCTAACCAATGAGGATATAATTCGCAATCACCATCGAGAAATTGAATATATTTAGTATCAGGATAATTATTGATAATCAACTCTAAACCTTTATTTCTAGCCCTTGCCGCCGTAAAAGGTATGGATATATCAAGATTAATAACGATAACTCCTAATTCCTTAGCTTTTCTTACACTATCATCCGTTGAGCCCGAATCTATATAAATAATCGGTGCATTTTCTCCTAATTCTCTCTTTAACGATAGCAAACAATTAACTAGGCGATCGCCTTCATTTCTGCCAATGGTAACTACCGCCAATTTTTGTTGAATCATAAATAAACTAAATTATGTTTTTTTGATAAAATTATTTTAATTCGATATTAAAAATTTGAGATATAAATATTTATTCAATCATAGAATATTTAACAAAATCTAATTTTTTAGATGATTGAGTTATACATTATAATAATTAATTGGTTTGTAAATAGTTAAATAATAAAACTAAATAACTATAAATTTCACCACCATAATATAATTAATTGTTCCATCATTAAATAGGCTTTTTCACCATAAATTTTTATGTCAGAAGTTGGCATAAAACTAGTAAAAATAAGTCTATAATCTGGTTGAGTTTCCGAGTTTTTTTGTTTCCTTAAAACTAAATAACAATAAAGCAAAATATGGAGAAAATTTAGATGAGGGTTTTGGCAAGTTGTTCAAAATCTGTAGCAAATATGTTAAGATGGTTGAAAATTAAAAGTCATTAACTTTTTTTTGGGAACGGTTAAAGACAAGTTTTTCTGACAAAAAGGAGGTAAAGCCATGACAACTGTAACATTAAAAGAAGAAGACTACAGTAGCGTAACCGCCGAAGAGGTAGCACAAATTGCGGCTAGACTTGAATTAGATGATTATAGTACGCCTTTTGAAGGTTTACAAGATTGGCATTTATTAAGAGCCATCGCATTTCATCGTCAGGAATTAGTTGAACCGTATTTTTATCTACTTGATATTGAGGCTTATGACGAATCATGATCTGATAATACCATTTCAAGATAAAAAAATTTTAATTTGTGTAGGCGGTGGCATTGCAGCTTATAAAGTATGTGAAGTCATCTCCTCATTATTTCAACAAGGTGCAAATGTTGAAGTTATTTTAACGGAATCAGCAACGAAATTTATTACACCTTTAACCTTATCTACCTTAGCCAGAAAACAGGCTTATAGGGATAAAGATTTTTGGCAACCCATTCATTCTTCACCTCTACATATTAAACTAGGAAAATGGGCTGATTTAATTGTTATCGCACCTTTAACAGCGAATACTTTAGGAAAATTAGTTCATGGTTTAGCTGATAATCTTCTTACTAACACAATTTTAGCCTCAACTTGTCCTGTTATGGTTGCACCTGCTATGAATACGGAAATGTGGTTACAAAAATCCGTACAAAACAATTGGCAACAGTTATCTCAAGATAGTCGTTATCATCTTTTACATACTAACACTGGTTTACTTGCTTGCGATCGCATTGGTAAAGGAAGAATGGCAGAAGCCAAAGAAATTTTAATAGCCATAGAATCCATCATCAATAGTGAAGGAAAAAGGGATTTAATAGGGAAAAAAGTGTTAATAAGTGGAGGAAATACGAGAGAATATATTGATCCTGTACGCTTTATCGGCAATCCTGCTACGGGTAAAATGGGAATAGCCTTAGCCAACGCTTGTTATTATAGAGGTGCAACGGTTACTTTTGTAGCAGGAAATATTAACTCTGAATTATTAAATTTATTACCCCCGATTCAAATAGTTAAGGTTACCACTGCCATAGAAATGGAATCGGCTATGAGAAGCAATTTTCATAACGCAGAGATAATTTTCATGGCGGCGGCGGTAGCTGATGTAAAACCTAGTGAGTATTCTCCTGATAAATTAAGTAAGGAATCTTTACCAAAAAGCCTAAAATTAGAGCAAGTTAATGATATTGTAGCAAGATTAGCCAAAATTAAACAACCTTATCAAAAATTAATCGGATTTGCCGCCCAAACTGGTGATATTATTACTCCTGCTAAAGAAAAATTATTACGCAAAAAACTAGATGCTATCATCGCTAATCCCATCGATAAAGATAACGCAGGTTTTGCTACAGATACCAATGAAGCTATATTTATCAGTGAAAAAGGAGAAGAAATTATCCTTAAACCTTCAACCAAATTAGCTTTATCCCACAAAATTATTGATTTAATCTTTTCCGAATTGCATTAGTGATTAATGATTTTGTAAAGATTGCTTAATAATGTCACCTTTGTTGAAAATTAAGTGAACATTGAAGATTAAGATAAAAAGAAAGAATTTTTAGAAATTATCATCATGGCAAATAGTTATCAAGTTAGATTAATTAACGAAGAAAAAGGCATAGATAATGTTATCGAAGTAGCTGCGGATGAATATATTTTAGATGCGGCGGAAAGACAAGGTTTTAATTTACCTTATTCTTGTAGAGCTGGTGTATGTGTTAATTGTACCGCTAGATTAACTCAAGGTACAGTTAATCATGATTATGACTTTTTGAAAGCCAAAGAAATCGAAGCTGGATTTTTCCTTACTTGTAAATCCTTTGCGACTTCTAACTGTGTGGTAAAAACTCATCAGGAAGATGCTTTATTAGATTTATAGTTATTTCCAGAAAAACTTGATTTATAGTTATTTTTGGTTAATTCTTGATTACTAATTAAAGAAAACATTACTTATCAACCATGAAAAATATCATAAATTATTTAAGTACATTAACCATTTAGAGACAAAAAACTGCTATCTTAAAAATGCGAAAATTAATCACAAACAAAAAGGCAACAAAACAATGACTTACCAAAGGATTTTACTGAAATTAAGCGGTGAAGCATTAATGGGAAATTTAGGTTACGGTATCGATCCTAAAGTAGTTGCTGAAATTGCAGAAGAAGTGGCAGAAGTTGTACGGCTTAAGGTAGAAGTTGCCATTGTCGTGGGCGGTGGTAATATTTTTCGTGGAGTCAAAGCCTCTGCTGATGGAATGGATCGTGCTACTGCTGATTATGTTGGTATGATCGCAACTGTTATGAATGCCATGACCTTACAAGATGCCTTAGAAAGGAGGGATATTCCTACTAGAGTGCAAACGGCGATCGCCATGCAGGAAGTAGCCGAACCATATATTCGTCGTAAAGCAATCCGTCATCTCGAATTAGGTAGGGTGGTAATATTTGGAGCTGGATCTGGAAATCCTTTTTTCACAACAGATACTACAGCAGCTTTAAGAGCGGCGGAAATTGATGCTCAAGTCATCTTTAAAGCCACGAAAGTTGATGGAATTTATGATTGTGATCCTGTTACAAACCCTAATGCTCATCTTTATGAGAGCTTAAATTATAACCATGTTTTAACCCAAGATTTAAAGGTTATGGATGGTACAGCAATTACATTATGTAAAGAAAATAATATACCCATTGTGGTATTTAACCTTTTCCAGCGCGGTAATATTATTCGGGCGGTAAAAGGAGAAAAAATTGGAACTATTGTAGGAGGTTTTTGTGAAGTTAACTGACGAAATTAAAGAAAATATGCAAAAAAGTGTCGAAAAGACACAGCAGGATTTTAATACCATTCGCACAGGTAGAGCTAACGCTAGTTTACTAGATAAAGTGATGGTAGAATATTATGGAGCGGAAACACCGTTAAAATCTTTAGCGAATATTAGTACCCCTGATTCGACAACGATTTTAGTGCAACCTTTTGATAGAAGCAGTATGAATTTATTGCAAAAATCAATTTCTTTATCTGATTTAGGCTTAACTCCCAATAATGATGGGCAAGTAATTCGCTTAAATATACCACCACTAACTACAGAGCGTCGTCAAGAATTTGTGAAGTTAGCGAGTAAATATGCAGAAGAAGGAAAAGTTGCTATTCGTAACATTCGTCGAGATGGCATTGAAAAAGTACGCAAACAAGAAAAAAGTAGCGAAATTTCCGAAGATGAATCTCGGGACTTACAAGATCAGATTCAAAAAATTACTGACAAATATACAGTAAAAATAGATGAGATTTTAGCTATCAAAGAAAAAGAATTAATTAATATTTAAAGTAGGGTGGGCATTGCCCACAATTATTAATTTTTATTCATGGTTTTTATTTTCCCATGATTGGTAAAAAAAGAGATTTTTATACTCTGATAGTTTTAAGAATACCTAATCAAGAATTTGATCACACCTTGTTAAACTTGAATTATTGAAGAAGGAGAAGGAATCTCTTTTTTGCTACTATAATAAACCGTTTCTATATAAGGCACTATCCGTCAGAGATTTTAATCTGGGCAAAAAGTCGATTACGAGTTATAATTTTCGGCGTTGCTGAATTAAGGTATGATTTTTAGATAAAGGGGTCAAATTATCAAAAATAAAAAAATGATACAATGTCCAGAGTGCGGGTCTAAACATATTCACAAAAATGGAATTAAAAAAGGAAAGCAAAATCATCTTT
>NZ_JBGSUU010000024.1:0-4403 GCF_041753295.1 Geminocystis sp. | reverse complement strand
AGAATTAGGGCAAAATAGTTCACAAATTCCCAGTTTATACGCTTATTTTGTGGAAGATGATCAATTTTATTTAGTGCAAGAATATATTGAGGGAAAAAATTTAGCAGAATTAGGGGTAATTAATTGTAGTCAATGTGAGTCGATATTATCATCATTACTAAATACTCTCAAATATGTTCACGGTAATAACATCATTCACCGAGATATTAAACCAGAAAATGTTATTATCCGAGACTCCGACAGATTACCAGTTTTAATCGATTTTGGAGCGGTAAAAGAAAGTATGGGGGCGGTAAGTTTAAGTAGTGGTTCAACGGTAAGCTCTGTAATAGTTGGTACGAGAGGCTTTATTCCCCCTGAGCAAAGTTTAGGGCGTACGGTTTTTAGTAGTGATTTATATGCCTTAGCTTTGACGTTGATTTATAGTTTAACAGGTAAATATCCTATCGAAATACCAAGTAATCAAATTACGGGAGAATTAGATTGGCAAAGTTTAATCCCCAATTTGTCGCCTAATTTAAGAATAGTTTTAGAAAAAGCGACAAAAATGGATATAAGTAACCGTTATCCTACCGCTCAAGCTATGTATGAAGCCTTACACATGAGTCAGATTAAGACTGTGGCAGTGATTCCCCAAAAATCCCCCATTAATTTTGCTAAAGATAAAGAAATTATTGAGCCTTCTCCTATTATTTCTAATTCTGTTAATTCTTCTCAAAATAATAATAATCTAATTATTTTGATCGTAATAGGATTGTTAGTTGCTTTAGGAGTATTGGGAGGATTTTTTATCATTCAAAATATGAATCAAACCCAAGAAAAGTTAGCCGAAATTGAAGGAAAAACTGAGAAAAAGTTAGCCGAAATTGAGCAAGAAAAACAGGAAAATGAGACAAAATTACAAGGGGAAAAAACAATAAATTCAGATACCGATTTAATTGGTACTTGGGAGGGAACATTTATTAATGTACCTAATTCTCAGTTAATCATTGAAAATCAATCAGGAAATTTTTTTAGTGGTACTTTAATAACAAAAGGAAAAGAAGGAAAAATATATCATTTAGCTGTCGAAGGAGACATTAACCCAAATACAAATGACATTATAATAAGAGAAGTTCAAGTTTTATCAAAACCTAGCTCTGGAATTTGGTACTTAGGAATTAATACAGGAACATTCTCAATTAATGAAAATCAAATGTCAGGCAATGGTAGAGATTCAAAAGGGAATAAATATTTGTGGAGTTTTCAACGAATCGGACGAGAAATACAAAAAGCAACCCAAAAATTGCAAACGGAAGAAAAACCTCTTACTATAAACGATAATAACAATGATTATTCAGAACCTAGAGATTTTATTGTTACTCATTACCAAAGTTTAAATAACAGACAATATCAAAAAACTTGGGATAATTTAACTTATAATTTTGCTAATAGTTTTTCTTATCAAGATTATCAGAATTGGTGGAATAGTGTTTCGGAAATTATGTTAGAGAATGTAGATATTATTTCACAAAATAAAGATTATGCTCGTGTAAAAGTAGATTTAAAATATAAAATGAAAAATGGAAAAATTGTGAAAGATAATAAGCCATATATTGATTTAGTCTGGAGTGATGAAGATTCTCAGTGGTTTATTGATCGAAAATCAAATTAACTAATTAATTTGGAATTAGCAGACATTCACTCAGTTTTATTTTAGCTTGATCAAACTTTTAAAATAATTAATTCTGCCTCTCAATTTCTTTTGTTACATAAACTTCGCATAAAGGATGGTGCTGGCTTTAGTCGTGGGATGTATTGCGACACCCTTCAGGGTGTCGTGAATATTTGCTGTAAAGAATAGTTGTCATTTTTGATTTTATCATGTTAAAATAATTACGTCAGCATAAATAACGTAAAATGTTTATCTTAGAGTTTAAAACTGTAGGCAAAACAACTCAATACTCGGCAATAGATGAAGCGATTAAAACTGTTAAATTCATTCGCAATAAATCCCTTCGTTTTTGGATGGACAATAAAGGTGTAGGACAAAAAGGTTTGTACAACTACTCTACTTTGTTGCGTAAAGAGTTTCCTTTTGTAACTGATTTAAACTCAAGTGCTTGTCAGGCTTCTATCGAACCAACTTGGTCTGCTATTTCTCGTTTCTATGATAATTGCAAAAAGCCTTCTGTCAAAAAGAAAGGTTATCCCAAATTTAAGAAAAATCAAAGAAGCGTAGAGTATAAAACTAGCGGTTGGAAGTTGTCTGAAGACAGAAAATCTATCACTTTCACTGACAAAAAGGGAATAGGAACATTGAAACTCAAAGGTAGTAGAGATTTGAACTATTTTCAGATTGATCAGATTAAAAGAGTGAGGATTGTTAAACGTGCTGACGGGTATTCTGTTCAATTCAACATCAAAGAAGATGTTAGAGCTATAAAACCCAGAGAATATGAACCTACTAAACATTGCGTCGGTTTGGATGTCGGGTTAAAGTATTTTTATGCTGATAGTGACGGGAATACAGTTGAGATTCCACAACATTATCGTAAAGCTGAAAAACAATTAAACAAGCTCAATCGCCGTAAGTCTAAAAAGTTTAGAAAAGGTAAACCTGTTTCAAGAAACTACTTAAAAGCTAAGAATCGATATGCTCGGAAACATCTAAAAGTAAGTAGGCAACGAGAAGAGTTTGCCAAAGAGAAGGCACTCCGTTTAATTCAATCTAGCGATTTGATAGCCTATGAAGATTTAGCTGTAAAGAACATGGTAAGAAATCGACATTTAGCAAAAAGTATTAATGATGTGGCTTGGAGTACTTTTAGACGCTGGTTAGAATATTTTGGTTATAAATACGGGAAAATAACAGTAGCAGTACCACCCTATAACACTAGTCAAGATTGCTCTAATTGTGGTCAAAAAGTACAAAAATCTTTGTCCGTAAGAACTCATGTATGTCCTCATTGTGGGTTTATATGTGACAGGGATATAAACGCCGCTATCAATATTTTGAAAAAGGCTCTAAGTACCGTAGGGCATACGGGAACTTTTGTCTTCAAGGCAATAAACGCTTGGGGAGAGGATGCCTCTATTTTGATTGGTAGCAATACCTGTCAGGGTAAGCAACCTCGATGAACCAAGAATCCAACGTGCTTCAGCCGTTGGAGTGTCAAAAATGACTAATTTCTAATAATGAAATTTACAATTGATGATAATAATTTCTGTTTCCGTGACTTTATAAACTAAACGATGCTCGTCATTAATCCTTCTTGACCAATAACCTTTTAAACTATGTTTTAATGGTTCAGGTTTGCCAATTCCCAAAAAAGGATGACGGATTATATCATTAATTAATTCTACAATTTTTTGATATAACTTTTTATTTTCAATTGCCCATTCATTAAACTGTTTAAAGGCTTTAGGATCAAATACTATATTTCTCATGCCATTCATCAGGAGTAATCGTAATGAGATTATCTTGCTTTTCTACTCTTTCTATTGCCTCTAATAATTCTTTTTTGTTAGCTTCTGTGGAAAATAAATATTCTGTTGTCTCTATTTCAGAAGAAGTAGCAAGTATTATAACTTCAACTTCTGTACCTTCATCAAGTCCAGTAAAATCAAGCTCTATTTTTCCTTGTTTTCCCACAATTCCTTTTTGTTTAACTGCTCTAATCAAGGTTTTTCTCCAAAGTGTTGAAGTAATCAAAAGAATTATCTCACAAAAACAGATGATCACTAATTTAAGTTTTAGTTTTATTTTAGCTCGATCAAAACTAAATACAAGATTATTTTATAAAGATGTATAATTTATGCTGATGGTGTCTAATCTGGTATGTTTACCATTACTTCCATTGTATGAATTACTCCACAGCATAATCAGTTTTTAGATGATAATTTTTGAGAATTAAATCATAATGAGAACTCTCTCGACTTACGAAATGCGAAATAATCTTGTCACTTCTTTTCATAAAAATTCGTAAGCTCAGAAAGTATTTTAGTTATACAATTTGATTAAGAGTGCATAATTTAAGTAAACAAGACTGATATATAAATATAATATTTGTTTTATGAAAAAATAGTTTATGACTAATATAATCGTCGGAAGATATGAGGTTATCAAAAGTATTGGAAGCGGAGGTTTTGGTGAAACCTTTTTAGCCAAAGATACTCAAATGCCTTCAGGTAAGCAGGTAGTGGTTAAACGCCTTAAACCCGTCAACGAAAATAATATTTCCATGACATTAATTCAAGGATTATTTGAAAAAGAAGCGAAGGTATTAGAAGAATTAGGGCAAAATAGTTCACAAATTCCCAGTTTATACGCTTATTTTGTGGAAGATGATCAATTTTATTTAGTGCAAGAATATATTGAGGGAAAAAATTTAGCAGAATTAGGGGTAATTAATTGTAGTCAA
>NZ_JBGSUU010000023.1:0-11425 GCF_041753295.1 Geminocystis sp. | reverse complement strand
ACAAGTTACGAGCGATCACTCGTCGGCTCTGGTACACAGCACGCCTCTGTGATAATTTAAGAGAGTAATAAAGATACGTGCGCGTAGCGTGCCTTCGGCATCACCTTATCTAAAAATCATACTTTAATTCAGCAACGCCGTAGTTTCTATTGCCCCAGATTGGATGATTGAAATTATTTCACCCGAACAAAGTCAGAGTAGAATTATAAAAAAAATAGTCCTTGCTCTTGAATATGGTTGTAAGTTAGCATGGATAATTGATCCTAAAGAAAAAATTATTTTCGCTTACTATCCTCAACAAGTAAAGTTTTTTGACGGCGATTCTGATGTATTACCAGTACCTGATTTTGTTAAAGCCTTAAAATTAACTAATGGAGAGATTTTCTCTTGGTTAAAATTTTAGTAAAAAAATACAATGGAATCAAAATTTAATTTACCTCGTCAACGTTGGAAATTTTACCCTCAAAATCCTTCTTTAGTTAAAGATTTAGTGCATCGTTTAGGATTATCTCCCATAATGGCTCAAGTTATTTTAAATCGTGGCATGGTTAATTTAGAAGAAGCACAAGGCTATGTTAATCCTGAAATTATCGATTTACCCTCTCCTTTAACGGAATTTCCTGATTTACCTAAAAGTATTGAAATCCTGAAAAATGCCATTGCTTCTCACCAAAAAATAGCTATTTGTGGTGACTATGACGCTGATGGGATGACTAGCACCGCTCTATTATTGAGAGGTTTAAGACATTTAGGCGCTCAGGTAGATTATGCTATTCCTAGTCGCATGACTGATGGTTATGGTATTAATCGTCGTATCGTGGAAGAATTTAAGCTAGAAGGAGTTAGCTTGATTTTAACCGTTGATAATGGTATTTCTGCTTATGATGCCATCGCAAGAGCTAAAGAGTTAAACTTAGAAGTAATTATTACAGATCATCACGATTTACCGCTAAAATTACCTCCTGCCGATGCTATTTTAAACCCGAAATTATTACCAAAAGATTCTCCTTATGCTGGTTTAGCTGGAGTTGGTGTTGCTTACGTTTTAGCCGTCACCCTAGCCCAAAATTTAAACCAATTACAAGGTTTAACAAAATCTCTTTTAGAATTATATACCGTTGGGACCATAGCAGATCTTGCACCCTTGACAGGTGTTAACCGCCGTTGGTTAAAAAGAGGTTTAAAATTATTACCCCATTCTGATATTTTAGGTATTAAAGCCTTAAGCACATTTGCAGGAATTGGAGGAGAAAAAAAACTCTTAAATTCAGATGATATAGGCTTTAAAATTGGACCTAGAATTAACGCCATTGGGCGAATTGGAGATCCTCAAATTGTTATTGAATTACTCACCACAGAAGATGAAGAAATTGCTATGACAAGGGCAATGGAATGTGAGCAAACTAATGAAACTCGTCAAAATTTATGTAAAGAAATTCAACAAGAAGCTATTAAAATAATTGAAGAAACTCCTTTAAATTGGCAAGAAGATCGAGTATTATTAATTATTCATGAAAATTGGCATCATGGAGTAATAGGAATCGTTGCATCTCGTTTATTAGAAAGATATGGAGTTCCTGTTTTTATCGGTACTTATGAAGAAGAAAAACCTAATATAATAAGAGGTTCGGCTAGAGGAATTGAAGAATTTAATGTATTTTTAGCTTTACAATATTGTGATGATTTATTAGAGAAATATGGTGGACATAAAGCGGCAGGAGGATTTAGTTTTAATCGTGAAAATTTACCATTAATTCATAGTAGATTAAGAGATTTTTCTCATCAAAGTTTAATACCTGAATATTTGCAACCTTTAGTAAAAATAGATGCAGAAATAACCTTCAACGAAATAACTTTTAATTTATTTCAAGAAATTGATAGTTTATATCCTTGGGGAATAGAAAATAAAACCCCAACTTTTTGCACTTCTAATGTGGAAATTATTGAGCAAAAATTAACAAAAACAGGAGAACATTTACAGCTAAAATTACTACATAATGGCATCACCTTAAAAGCCATTGCTTGGCATTGGAATCCTTATTATCCTTTACCATCAATGGTTGATATAGCTTATAAATTAAAAGAAAATGAATGGCAAGGGGAAAAATCTATTCAATTAGATGTTATCGGCGTTAAAGAATCTCGTCATCAATAAATTTTCATTCTCAAATATTCTATTGTTCAATTTCAATATTTCTGTTATATATGTTAGTAGAGAACAAAATTGAGAGAATTTTTATGTTGTCTCTGGACTTACCCAGTACTGCTTTTAGTGAAAAAATACAGCTTACCAGTCGTATTTTATTGATTGAAGACGAAGAATTGATTAGAAATATGATTGCTTTGAATCTCGAAGAAGAGGGATACGAAGTAATTAAGGCAAATAATGGTAGAGAAGCATTAAACATCCTTGAGCGTCAGCATTTGCAAGGCTTTGGGGATAATATTGACATGGTAATCTTAGATTTAATGTTACCTGAAGTTAACGGTTTAGATGTTTGTCGTTTACTGCGTTATCGTGGTAATATGATTCCTATTTTAATTTTAAGTGCTAAAGCCGCCGAAACTGATCGAGTTTTAGGTTTAGAGGTTGGCGCTGACGATTATTTAACTAAACCTTTTAGTATGCGAGAATTAGTTGCTCGTTGTCGTGCTTTAATAAGACGAAATTCTGTAAATAATAATATCTCTGAATCTGTGCGTCAATTTAAAGATATTTCATTATTTCCTGATGAGTGTCGAGTTATGGTGAGAGGACAAGAAGTTAATTTGTCACCGAAAGAGTTTCGTTTATTAGAGTTGTTTATGACTTATCCTAAAAGGGTGTGGGATAGAGAGCAATTAATTGAAAACATTTGGGGTGCAGATTTTATGGGAGATACTAAAACCGTTGATGTGCATATTCGTTGGTTAAGAGAGAAATTAGAGAAAGATGCAAGTCATCCTGAATATTTAATCACCGTGCGTGGATTCGGTTACAGATTTGGTTAATAAATTAAAACGAATATAGCAATATATTGTTAGTGGTGAGAATTTTCGCCTCCTAACCTCCAACTTTAGGGGAAGTTAACTTATTTTCTATGACAATATATTGTTAATGGTGAGAAATTAGTGTTGAATTAGTCATCAGCTATTAAAAGCATCTAAAATTCTCATAAATGATTTAAAATTATTATATTCATTCTTGATTGTTAATGGATGTTATATTTTTTATGTGGGTTGACTGTTGGCTTAATTCTTTATGTTTGGAAATCTTATCAAATTAATGTTCAATTAACGGAAATTTTACACTTATTATCACCATTTGAAGCGGTAGATTCTCTTTCAAAAATAGCCCAAGTTAGACGAAATGTTAATTTACTTAATAATCAGTTTTATTATACTCAATTAGAGTTGGATTTACATCATTATCTAATTAAAAAAATTCCCCTTGGTTATTTAAGAATAGACGAAGAAAATCGCTTAATTGAATGTAATGAAGAAGCAAAAATATTATTGCATATTCAACGTTGGAATCCTGAAGTATTAAGGTTATTTTTGGAATTAGTACGTTCTTATGAATTAGATCAATTAATCCAACAAACGAGAAAAACTCAACAAAATTTAGTAATAGAATGGCAATTTTTCCCGACAACTAATTATGTTTTAGAAGATGAAAATAGCCTAGAAATAGAAAATTATAAACCAATTTTTTTAAAAGCCTATAGTTATCCTTTACCGGCTGAACAAGTTAGTATTTTTATTGAAAATAAACAGCTAATTAAAGAGTTATCTAATCGCCGAGATGAGGCTTATTCTGATTTAAGTCATGAATTGAGAACACCTTTAACTTCTATGTCTTTATTAGCAGAAACCTTGCTTAAATATACTGATGATAAAGGTAAAATTTGGATGCAACAAATGTCTCAAGAAATTAATCGTTTAATTGATTTAGTACAAAATTGGTTAGAAATTTCTACCTTAGAAAAAAATCCTTATGAGACGCTAAAATTTCAAAATTTAGATTTAAAACAGTTAATTTTATCAGCATGGAAATCATTAAAAATATTAGCAGATCAACAACAAATATCTTTAGAATATCAAGGAGAAGAAAAAATTGTTATCTGTGCAGATCTTAACCGTTTAACTCAAGTATTTGTTAACTTATTTGATAATAGTATTAAACATAGTTATTCAGGGGATTTAATTACAGTTAAAGTGGAAATTAAAGAGAATAGTTATAATGATAAATTTTTAGTAATAAATGTCATTGATTCTGGTACAGGTTTTAATGATAATGATTTACCTTACATTTTTGAGCGACTATATCGAGGAGATAAATCGAGAGTAAGAAATGCAGGAGATGGTAGTGGTTTAGGGTTAAGTATTGTTAAACAAATTATTGAAGCTCATCAAGGTTCAATTACTGCAAATAATCATCCTGAAACTAAAGGTGCATGGTTTAAAATTGTCTTTGCTTTTAATAAATTAATTAGTAAAAATTGATAGGTTTTAAAAGTTACTAAGTAATGAATAATGAATAATGAATAATGAATAATGAATAATGAATAATAAATAATAAATATTGGATCAATAATCATAAGAGTTTTTTTTATTCACGAATGATTGATTTTGTTTTGTCAAAGGTGCATAATTCTATAAGTAAAATAAGCCCATCTTCCCATGAATCAACCTTTGTTAGAAATTATTAATCTTCGAGTTGCCTATCCATCGACTAATGATAATGAGAATACTGTTAGTTGGGCAGTTAATGATGTCTCTTTTAATTTGAATTATGGTGAAATTTTAGCTCTAGTGGGGGAGTCTGGTTGTGGAAAATCAACTCTAGGCAAGGCTTTAATGGGTTTATTACCTGAAAATTCTTTGGTGGAGGGGAAAGCTAATTTTAAAGGGGAATCAATTTTTACCTACGATAAGGCAGCGTTGCGCAAATTCAGAGGGGAAGCTGTAGCTTTAGTATTTCAAGATCCCATGACAAGACTTGATCCTTTAATGACTATCGGAGATCATTGTTTAGAAACCTTAAAAGCGCATCAACCACAATTATCTTCATCATCGGCTAAGGAAAAAGTCTTATCTACCCTTGCCACTGTCAAAATTTCTCCTGAAAGATTTAATCAATATCCCCATGAATTTAGTGGCGGAATGCGTCAAAGAGTTGCTATTGCTTTAGCTTTATTATTAGATCCCAAGTTAATTATTGCCGATGAACCCACTACGAGCCTTGATGTTACCATTGCTTCTGAAATTTTGGAAGAATTAACGTCTTTGTGTCGTGACCGTGATATGGCTCTATTATTAATCTCTCATGACTTAGCTATGGTGGGTAAATATTGCGATGGCATAGGTGTAATGTATCAAGGGAAAATGGTAGAAATGGGTAAAGTAGCAGATGTAATCTATTCACCAAATCATGAATATACAAAATTATTATTAGCGGCGGCGTTTCATTTACATCAACCAACGGAATTAATTAATCAGGAAAATCAAGAAAACCAGACAAAAACAGCATTATTAGAACTAAAAAACCTTAAACAATACTATACTCTTGAAACTAACTTTACTCAGCAAATTTTAGGTAAAAAACCTGAAACTATTAAAGCTGTAGATGATCTTAACTTAAAAATATGGACAGGAGAAATTTTAGGTTTAGTGGGAGAATCTGGTTGCGGTAAAAGTACTCTTTCCCGAACTATTTTACAGCTAATTCGTGCTACTGCTGGTCAAGTTAATTTCGACAATTGTGATTTAACCACTTTATCAGAGAGAAAAATTCGAGACTTACGAAAAGAAATACAAATGATTTTTCAAGATCCTCATGCTTGTCTTAACCCCGTAATGACTATTGGGGAGTCTATAACCGAACCTTTATTAATTCATCGATTGGGAAATAATGAAGAAAATAGACAACGAGTTGAGAAAATGTTACATAGAGTAGGATTAAATCCTCAAGAATATTATAATCGTTATCCTAAAGAACTTTCAGGAGGGCAACAACAACGAGTAGCCATAGCACGCGCTTTGATTACTAATCCTAAATTAGTGATTTGTGATGAGCCTGTTAGTATGTTAGATGCTACGGTACAAGCACAAGTATTGGATCTCATTTTAGAATTAAAAGCGGAATTTAATCTTACTTACTTATTTATCACTCATGATCTTTCTGTGGCAAGGTTTTTATGCGATCGCATTGCGGTAATGAATCAAGGGAAGATAGTAGAATTAGGAGAAACGGAGGAAATCTTTACCAATCCGCAGAATCCTTATACTAAAACACTTTTAGCGGCGGCACCCCAATTTTTAACGTCCATAAATCTTCATTAATTCTCGTCGTAAATCTAAAAAAATATCTCGACGAATGTAAGGATATTCCCCTAACCATAACTTATGAGCTGGAATATAAACATCAGTAATTTGAGCGATACGCATAAAATCAGGGTCATTTGATAATAACAAACCCTCTACACTTTGCCCACGATTAACAACTTTATGAATGCGCTTTATCGGAGTAGTAATAGTGGTACGAAAACCAGTTTTATCACCAATGTCAATATTAAATAATTTACGGCGATTTTCAACAATAATTGCCCTACCTAATTTATCGATAGCGGACTCTTCATTAATTAATTCTTCCGTCAAATAAACATCTAAAACCTTACCACGCCAAAAACTAATATAGCGATAACGGCGCAATTTTCTATTTCTAACACTAGCCCAATAGATTGGACTCCAAAGCCAGTATAAACCAAAAATAACTCGAAAAATTAGAGAAACATTATCTCCAGATCTACCAAAAAATGAACCTAATAACCAAAAAAATAAAATCCCCACAAGAGAGATAAATAAATTTTTTAAAAAAGTCGCAAAATTTGCCCAATAATGAGTGTATTGACTCCCCGTTGCCACCGCAGGAATTAAGTCGTTAATAGCTTCTTGTTTAAGTGGAATCAACATAATAATTAGTAATTAGGAATTAGTAACTAGGAATTATAAATTAATTTAGCTATGAGCTATCAAATACTAATGCACTCATGGAAAACTAAATAAAATTCCTGATTCCTGATTCCTGATTAAATTAATGAACTAAATCGAAATCTAAAGCTTCCATAATGGTTTTATTATAGATAATACGTCCGGGGGTTGTATGTACATATTGAGCGATTTGTTCACCCTCAGCAGTTTCCCGCACTTTACGCCCTTGATAATATTTCCACACACTACCATCAGAACAAGTTTCCTCTTTTTCTAGTACATTATCACCTTTACCAGTTTGTACTTGCCCTTCAAAACGAACCCAGACATAGGCGTGTAAATCCACTAACCCTTGTTCATAGGCGCGTAAAGCATCATCGAGGTTACTAAAATAAGTACCTTCTCCTTTGGTAGCCGCAGGATTTTCTGCTGTGAGATAATAACAACCTAAAACCATGTCTTGAGATGGAGCAATAATAGGTTTACCCGTAGCAGGAGACAAGATGTTATGACAAGCCATCATTAACAAACGAGCTTCTGATTGTGCCTCAATGGAAAGAGGAACGTGTACAGCCATTTGATCTCCATCAAAGTCAGCGTTGAAAGGAGGACATACTAAAGGATGTAATTGAATAGCTCTTCCTTCTACTAACACAGGTTCAAAGGCTTGAATACCTAAACGATGGAGGGTGGGCGCACGGTTTAATAATACGGGATGTCCTGCGATTACTTCTTCTAAAACCTTCCAAATACTAGGATCTGTTTTTTGGATCATTTTTTTCGCTGCTTTGATGTTATTAACCACTCCTAAACGGATTAAGCGATTAATCACAAAGGGTTGAAATAACTCAATAGCCATTTCTCTGGGTAAACCACATTGATAAATTTCGAGATTCGGACCTACTACAATAACCGAACGTCCAGAATAATCAACCCGTTTACCGAGTAAGTTTTGACGGAAACGCCCTTGTTTACCTTCAATAATATCAGATAAAGATTTGAGGGGACGACTATTACCACCAACAACCGTTCTTCCTCTTCTACCGTTATCAATTAAAGCGTCAACGGCTTCTTGTAACATCCGTTTTTCGTTACGGATAATAATTTCTGGTGCGAGAATTTCTTGTAAACGATTTAAGCGATTATTACGGTTAATAACACGGCGGTATAAATCATTTAAGTCAGAAGTAGCAAAACGTCCACCATCTAACTGAACCATGGGGCGTAAATCAGGAGGAATTACGGGGATAACACTTAAAACCATCCATTCAGGTTTAGAACCAGTGGCGATAAAATTATCAATTAACCGTAATCTTTTGATTAATTTTGCTCTTTTTTGCCCTTTACTACTAACTATTTCTTCTCTTAATCTTTCGGCTTCTTCTTCTAGTTGTATTTCCTGTAAAAGACGCTCTACGGCTTCAGCGCCAATACCAACTTCGATGCCTTCTAACTCAGAGTCTTCTGCATAGATTTGCTCTTCAATCTCCATCCATTGATCTTCAGATAGTAATTGACGATAACTCAAGTTAGTTGCATTACCCGGATCTAGTACAACGTGGGAATTAAAATAAACTACTTGCTCCACATCCCGCAAAGGCATATCTAGTAAAATACTAAGATAGCTGGGAATACCCTTTAAGTACCAAACATGAGTGACAGGTGCGGCTAGTTTTATATAACCCATGCGATGGCGGCGAACTCTTGATTCTGTTACTTCTACACCGCAACGTTCACATACGATTCCTCTATGGCGTACTCTTTTATATTTCCCACACCAACATTCCCAATCTTTAGAAGGTCCAAAAATTTTCTCACAAAATAACCCATCCATTTCTGGTTTTAGGGTACGATAATTAATGGTTTCGGGAGTAGTTACCTCACCTACTACAATTCCATTAGGAAGTGTTCTTTCACCCCATTCTCTAATTCTTTCAGGAGATGCGATGCCAATTTTAACGTAGTCAAACTGTCTTTGTTGTTGATTTGTCATGCTATTTCCGCGCTTACTCAACCCTTTAGTTATATTCAGTTACCAATGATATGATGTGCAATGATTAGTTGCAGAGATCTATACTATCATTTTTCTTACAAAAAGCAAAAAGATCCTTTTATAAGTATTCTTCGGTTTGATGATGATATTTTCTTTAATACTATAATTGTTAACCTATAAACCATTAAAATAAATAACAGATTATTATGGGAGTTTAATTATGACAAAATCCCCTTCTGCTGGTGGTGGTTTACTTGTACTTAAATATTGGCTAGAAAAAAGTGTATTTCCTGAAGGTGTCAAAATTTGGGAAAAATTGAACCATAAAAGTAGTTGTTTATCCTGTGCTTAGGGTACGGGAGGGCAAAAGGGAGGTTTTCTCAATCAAGAGGAGAAATATTTGCAACGTTGTGGGAAAAGTTTAGAAGCGATTGCCGCAGAATTACAAGAAGCCATTAAAGCGGATTTTTTTCAACAATTTACGATACAGTTAGATTCTCAACAGTGCGATCGCCTAGGTAGATTAAGCTATCCTGTAATTTTAAGAAAAGGTAGTAATCACTATGAAAGAATTAGTTATAGTTTAAAATAAAATATCAAGAAATTATTAATTATGTTGAGTGTTGTTAATGAATTAACAAATATAGTTGATTATGTTAGATTTCATATCTCAAGATAAGCTACGGAGGATTTGCATTTTCAAACTATAATCAATTAAAAAGTATTTTTAGACAAAAGTGATTTTATGAAATATAAATATACAGCAAAATATACTCAAATTCCTTCGGGCTATATGGGGCAAATTATTGAATGGCAAGACGTTATTACAGAAGGGGAAAATTTGTCAGAATGTCGTTTAATGTTAGAAGATGCTTTAAAAGAAATGATTTTAGCGTATCAACAACAAGGCAAAACAATCCCTTTAACTAATGATGTCATTGAAATTTTATCGGTTGAGGTTGCTTAATGTCTGTAACAAGAAAAGAGTTGATCAAATACTTGGAAATTAAAGGTTTTTATTTGTTGAGAGAAGGCGGTAATCATTCTATTTATACTGATAATGACAAGACAATTCCTGTAAAAAGACATAAAATTTTTGATCGAATTACTGCCAATCAAATTTGTAAACAAGCAGGATTATCTAAGAAGTTTTAAAAAACAATTATTATTACAACATCAATGATGAACTAAAATCAGAACAAAGTTGATCCAGAAACAATTACATTAAAAAATTAACTATTAATTATGCACTTAACTATCGGTTGGCTTTATCCTAAACTAATGAGTACTTATGGCGATCGAGGAAATGTTATCTGTTTAGAGCGAAGATGTCAATGGCGTAACTTAGAGGTATCTGTGTTACCGTTAGATCAAGATACAAACATAACAACTTTTTCAGAATTTGATATTATTGTCGGCGGTGGTGCGCAAGATAGACAACAAGAAATTGTTATGCGTGATTTACAAGGAGAAAAAGCCGAAATTATGAAAGAAAAGATAAATAAAGGTATCCCAGGGGTTTTTACTTGTGGTTCTCCTCAACTACTAGGAAATTACTATGAACCTGCCATAGGGCAAAAAATCAACGGTTTAGGTATTTTAGATTTAGTGACGAAACATCCAGGGCAAAATGTACCTCGCTGTATTGGTAATGTAGTTTTTGATATTGTGGCTTCTCCTCTTAATGAAGATTTAAAAGAAATATTTGGAGAATCCCCCACTGTAGTCGGTTTTGAGAATCATGGCGGCAGGACTTATTTAGGGAATGTGTCGCCTTTAGGGAAGGTGGTTAGTGGTAATGGTAACAATGGAGAGGATGGTTTTGAAGGTGCTTTTTATCAAAATGCCATCGCAACTTATGCCCATGGCCCACTTTTACCGAAAAATCCTTTCTTGGCAGATTGGTTAATTATCAAAGCCATAGAACAAAAGTACGAAGAAAAAATTACTTTAACTCCTTTAGATGATACTTTAGCAAATCAAGGGCGAAAAGCAATGTTAAAACGAATTTTAAAAGGATGAAGGTATCAAGAATTATGGAGTATACAATCATTTAATACAATAGAATTAATTATGCCAACAATATTTTAACTCCCAATTCTATCCATCCATTGATTACTGATTTTTTTGCCAATTTGTGGATAAATTTTCTCCAATTCCGCCATGAGTGAATCAATAATCATTAATCGAGTCCATAATGATTTCCTATTCTCTATCTGTCAAACTACTGGAGTAAATCATGGTATCTATTACAACATTTTTTTATAATATTGTAATAGATACCAAATGGGTTCTATAAATCAAGATTTTGATTGATTGTTAGGCGTTGCTGAATTAAGGTATGATTTTTAGATAAAGGGGTCAAATTATCAAAAATAAAAAAATGATACAATGTCCAGAGTGCGGGTCTAAACATATTCACAAAAATGGAATTAAAAAAGGAAAGCAAAATCATCTTTG
>NZ_JBGSUU010000022.1:0-9464 GCF_041753295.1 Geminocystis sp. | reverse complement strand
ACAAGTTACGAGCGATCACTCGTCGGCTCTGGTACACAGCACGCCTCTGTGATAATTTAAGAGAGTAATAAAGATACGTGCGCGTAGCGTGCCTTCGGCATCACCTTATCTAAAAATCATACTTTAATTCAGCAACGCCGTTTTTGCTTGTCTGATAGTACCGTATTCTTAAACTGTTAAACCTTCGATCGCCATTAGGCGTTGATCACTATTATTATCAAGTTTTATTTTTAGCTATCTCTCGTTATCTGTTAAACCTTCGATCGCCATTAGGCGTTGATCACAGAATAGAAACAGTATGTAATGTGAAATATAATATCCTGTTAAACCTTCGATCGCCATTAGGCGTTGATCACACTAGCTCAGTATCTAGCCAAACTTTAACCAACGGGACTGTTAAACCTTCGATCGCCATTAAGCGTTGATTACGAAAAAACTAGAGAAATTTTGGTGGCTCAGTTTCCAACTTTATTCTCTAGTTTCTAAGTTTATTATTCAGTTCCCAACTATATTATTCTTTTACAAGGGCGATCGCACCGCCCCTAAGACTATTCTACAGTGACTGATTTTGCAAGGTTGCGAGGTTGATCTACGTCTAAGCCACGCATGGATGCAATATAGTAAGCGAGTAATTGTAAAGGAATTACGGCTAAAATAGGAGATAAAATTTCTTCCACTTCCGACACAAATAAAGTATCTTGAAAGATGTCTTCTTGGCAATTTTGAGGTAGGATGCCGATTAAATGTGCATCTCTGGCTTTAGCTTCTTGGGCATTAGAAATAACTTTTTCATAAATACTTCCATTCATGGCGATGGCCACTACGGGGACATGAGCATCTAAAAGAGCGATGGGCCCATGTTTCATTTCCCCTGCGGGATAACCTTCTGCATGGATATAACTAATTTCTTTGAGTTTTAACGCACCTTCTAAAGCGATGGGAAAATTGATGCCTCTACCAAGAAAAATAAAATCTCTGGTATCAGGAAATTGATGGGCTAATTCTTTGATTTTGGCTTCTTGAGAGTGAATAATTTGCTCAATTTGGGTAGGTAACTGTAATAAACCAGTTAATATTTCTTGCATCCTTGAAGGGGTAACGGTTTTTCTTCGCCATGCTAAATCTAAAGCTAAAACATAAAAGCCGATGACTTGGGCGACAAAAGTCTTAGTTGCGGCAACTCCAATTTCAATTCCTGCATAAGTATTAATAACTTGATCAACCATACTTCCTAATGTACTTTCAGGGCGATTTGTAATACCTAAAATACGAGGGTGATATTCAGAAGTTAAAACTGATCTTCTTTGTCTCTCCATCTCAAGAGCCGCAAGGGTATCAGCAGTTTCCCCTGATTGAGTAACCCCAATAGTAATTGTATTACGCATTACGGGAGTGGGAGAATAACGAAATTCGGAAGCGTATTGTACAAAAGTAGGAATTTCGGCTATTTGCTCTAGTAAATATTTACCGACTAAACTTGCGTGCCAAGATGTACCACAAGCAACGATTTGGATATGCTCTAAATCTTCATATATTTCGGGCTGAAGGTTTAGGGTAATGGGATTTTCTTCAGGATTGGTTTCTGAGTGCCAATCAGGGTTAACATAGGCTTCCAAACAGGTACGAACTACCGACGGTTGCTCATGAATTTCTTTGAGCATGAAGTGACGAAAGCCTTGTTTTTCAACGGTTACAGGACTCCAATCGAGGGTACGAGGAGTTTTACGGAGGCGTTTTCCTGAAAAGTCATAAATTTCGACTCCTAAAGGTGTTAAACGGGCAATTTCCCCATTTTCAAGAGATAAAACAGTGTTAGTATGGTTAACTAAAGCGGTAACGTCAGAAGCACAGAAAAACTCCCCTTGCCCAAATCCAATGGTTAAAGGCGCACTTTGACGGGCTACAATTAATTCGTCTGGATAATCAGCACATAAAACGGCGATGGCAAAAGAACCATCTAAACGAATAACGGCTTTATTGACGGCATCCATAAAAGGATCTTCGGTTTCGGGATTATAATATTCAGCGATAAGGTGAGGAATAACTTCGGTATCGGTATCAGAGACAAATTTATATCCTTTTGCGGATAATTCTTTTTTTAATTCTTGATAATTTTCAATAATGCCATTTTGTACTACCGCAATTTTACCGTTATTATCTAGGTGAGGATGAGCGTTATATTCTTCGGGTTTGCCATGAGTTGCCCATCTTGTATGGCCAATACCAATTTTAGAAGTACTGTTGTCTTTTTCTAGTTTTGTGCGCAGATTATATAATTTACCTTTAGCTTTAATACAGTGTATTTTATTGTCAACAATAGTAGCAACTCCAGCAGAATCATAGCCACGATACTCTAACTTTTCTAAACCACTAACTAAAATATCAATAGCTGTTTGTGTACCAATATAACCAACGATTCCACACATAATTTTAATAATAAATAATTTAATTTTGACTCATTATAACAAAGGGTAAACTTTTCGCTACTAATACTCTGTTAGTTAACATTTTTTCTGTTACCAAAGATGATTATATATTTTCAACATAATGATACTTTTTCTTCTTTTAGAAAATAATTATCTATAAATTATCATTAATAAAATGAGGTAATTTTGATAAATTATCAATAAAATCAGCATTTAATGGTTTACCAATGAAAGCTCTATCAAAAAATTTAAACATTCCACGATGTTGAGGATTGTTAATTTCATCATAAAAATTGACTGTTGCAAAACCCACTAAAGGCATTGTTTTATTTTCATAGCTAATATTATATTTTTCCTTAATGGGATTATCTGATGTTGCTATTTCTAATAATAATTTCCATGCACAAATTTCTTCAGGATATTTTCTTAAAGATGTTTTCAGAGAAAGAATTAAACATTTATTTAACTCTTCTTTTTCATTAATACTTTTGATAATTTAATAATATCGAGATTAAGACGATGTAACTTTCCAAAAGGAGTTCGACAATACAAACTAAAAGCCAAAATCAATTCATTTCTAGTCCAATTTCTTCTCATATTTTGTGAGCATATTAATTAACTTAATTTATACTTATTATAATCATTAGAATATATACAGTTAAAACCGTTATTATCAAGAGCTAATCTAATTCCTCCGATTCCTGCAAATAAATCTATGGTTGTTTTTATTTCTACGGTGTTCAATTTTGATAATTATTTAAGTAAATATTGATAAGTTTATTTTATAAACAAAGTGTCCATTAAAAGTCTAATGACTAATCACAACTTAGAATTTTTCTGTAGGGGTAGGATCGATTGTGCCAGGGCGATTAAGAAATAAATTTCCCGCCGAATCGTTTTGATAAATACATTCTATTTTCGGAGAACTTTCTAAAGTACCAGTAAAACCAAAAGTATTCATACGGTTTTTACATTCTCTGACTTGCTGATCAGTAATTAACTTTTGTTGCTCTAATATTGACCAATTATTCTTTCTTAATACACATCCTGGTTTCATATTCGGTTGCGTTACATAAACGTTAAAAGGATTAAGAGTGATAAATACGCGCAAGTCAGAAACAATGGCACTAGCTCCAAATTGTACGCAAATTTCAGGGTTAGGCGCACTACGATCAATTACTTCACGAGATGCTACATTAGGTCCATTCGTAGCTTGTCCTGTGCTTAAGGCAATACCAACACCAATACCTAAAATAAAAATACCTGCACAAATAGCCGCTAAAGTATAGTTAATTCCTCCTAATAATGAAGATGATTTTACGCTTTTTCGATTATTAGGCTCAGAATAGTTATCGTAAGGAGAAGAATTTTTTGATCTTGGTGGGCGTTTCATGCCTTGAACTATTTGTTGATTAATTTTGATGATTGTTTAGTAATGATAACTTATTCAAGAAAAAGATGAGTTAGCAACACTAATCAAACTCTGTGAATCATAAAATTTTAGTGGAATAGGGAGTAATGAGTAATTAATTTCTAATTTCTAAAGCCTTTATTCTAAAAGTTTTTAATCTCAAACTCAAGTTTTAAGTTTCAGGTTTCAAGTTTCAGAAATTATTGAGATTCAAGTAGTAATATAATGTTAGTCTTTTTTTGAGTTAAGATGAACACTGATGGTTCTTTATCGATATTGACTATTACAGTCTTAATATTTATTTTAGAATTGCCCACAATTTATATATAATATACTCTTAACAGTTTAAATAGATCTCCGAGATTTTTTCCTAATGTTACTAATAAATGAAAACTAATAAAAATGGTTACAAATAATAATTCTATTAGTTCTAAAATTCTTAACCCTGAAACAAAAATATTTCCATCATTTTCAACGCCTCAAGATAAGTTCTCTGATTCTTGTATCGAGAATAGTCAAGAACAAATTACGTTATTAGCTGCCGCAGTTCATAGTTCTCATGATTCTATTGTTATTACTACTACAGAATTAGATTATCCAGGCCCAGAAATTGTTTTTGTTAATCAAGCATTTACAAGAATGACTGGTTATTCGAGTCAGGAAGTTATGGGTAAAACTCCTCGTATTTTACAAGGACCAAATACTGATCGCAAGGTTTTTAAGGATTTAAAAGAAAAATTAAGAAATGGACAAGTTTTTTTTGGTGAGACAATTAATTATCGTAAAGATGGTAAAGAGTTTTATAATCAGTGGCATATCGAATCCATTAAAAATTCTTTAGGGGAAGTAACTCACTATTTAGCTATACAAAGAGATGTTACTGATAAAATCAATGGAAAGAAAAAATTAATTCATGATGCTTTTCATGATTCTCTAACAGGACTTCATAATAGAGCTTGGTTTTTACAGGCACTAAAAGATAGTTTAGCAAAAGCTAATGAATATCAAGATTATATTTTTGGCTTACTATTCTTAGATTTAGACGGTTTTAAGTTAATTAATGATACTTTAGGTCATTCTGTGGGAGATATTTTTTTACAAGAAGTAGCACAAAGGATTCAAAATAGTATTCGTTCTCAAGATAAATTAGCTCGTTTAGGAGGAGATGAGTTTATTATTATTATTGAAGATGTTAAAGATTTAAGTATTGTTTCTGAAATTAGTCACAATATTCAAACTGCTTTACAACAACCTTTGATGTTAGGATCTCAAGAGATCTTTACTTCAGGAAGTATAGGAATTACTTTAAGTACTATGGGTTATGAAACTGGTGAAGAAATGGTTAGAGACGCAGATTTAGCTATGTATCGGGCAAAATCTTTAGGGAAGTCTCGTTCAGCTATTTTTAATAAAACTATGCACAAAGTAGCAGTTAAAAGGCTTAATTTAGAACAAGATTTGCGTAAGGCTTTAGAAAAAGAACAATTTGAACTTTATTATCAACCTATTATTCTTGTGAATAATCAATCTATTGCTGGTTTTGAGTCTTTATTACGTTGGCATCATCCTCAACAAGGTTTTATTTCTCCTGCTGGTTTTATTCCTCTGGCTGAAGAAATGGGGTTAATTGTGGAAATTGGGCAGTGGGTTTTACGTCAGGCTTGTATTCAATCTCGTCTTTGGCAAACATTAATTCCTAATCGCTCTTTATTTATGAATGTTAATCTTTCTCCTCGTCAATTAAAACAATCTAATTTAGTTCATCATGTAGATCAAATTTTACAAGAAACTCAGTGCGATCGCCATTTGATCAAATTAGAAATTACCGAAAGCGCCATTTTAGAAACCGATGATAAAGCAGATATAATGCTCAATGAGTTAAAAGAATTAGGGGTAAAACTCTGTATTGATGATTTTGGTACGGGTTATTCTTCTCTAAGTCGTTTATATAAATTTCCCATTGATACTTTAAAAATTGATGCTTGTTTTATTCGTGCTATAGGTAAACATGAGCGTAAAGAGAAAATTTTAAAAACCATAGTTAATTTAGCACACAATTTGGATATGGAAGTAGTAGCAGAAGGAGTGGAAACCGAGGCACAATTTTTGAAAGTAAAAGAACATAAATGTGAGTATATACAAGGTTATTTATTTGGTAAACCCGTAAGTAGTCAAGATATAGAAAAATCTTTTAAAGGAAAATATTAAATTTAAGGAAAAGAATCTTAATTTTGATTAGCTTATTAGTGATGAAGTGATATAATCTAATCCGTTATTGTGAGTGATATAAATAAGATGGTGAAAGATTCTCACTATAGATCATTAAGCCTAGTGGGAGAAGGACAGTTTGGGAAAGTTTATAGCGCTATTCATCGTCAAACAGGTGAATTAGTAGCGTTAAAAGAACTAAATCCCCAAAAATTTTCCACTAAAAAACTGTTACGAGAAATGCGTATTCTTTTGACTTTAGAACATTCTAATATAGTTCGTTGTCAAGGAATTGAACATAATTCTCAAGGGAGATATTTAGTTACAGAATATTGTGAAGGTGGTACTTTAAGAGATTTATTAGACACTCCTTTTAAAATCAGTATTGCGCAAAAGTTAAAAATTATTACTGATATTTTAGACGGTTTAAATCATGCCCATAAACAAGGGATTATTCATCGAGATTTAAAACCAGAAAATATTATATTATCTATAACTCCTCAAGGTTGGAATGGGAAAATATCCGATTTCGGAGTGGCAAAAATTGAATTAGAAGATAAAGATATTAATATTAGTAATATGGGTGACACTGGTTCTCCTGCTTATATGGCGCCCGAACAATTTTACGGTAAATATTCTTATAGTTCTGATCTTTATTCTATTGGTATTATTTTTTATGAGTTACTTATGGGTTATCGCCCTTTTAGTGGTAGTCCTTATGAAATCATGGTAGGACATATTAATCAAACTCCTAAATTTCCCAAAGATTTACCGCCGTCTTTACGATTAATTTTGATGGAAGCATTGCAAAAACTGCCACAACATCGTTTTCGTACTGCCCAAGAAATGAAAGATAATATTCTTGAATCCACATTAAAAGTACAAACAAAAAGTTCATCTTTGTATGATATTATTCCCCATCAAGAAATTTCTTTTAATTTAGTTTATGAAAAGTCTATAGAAGAAAATATTACATTATTAGCGGTAAAAAATAATCTAATATATCAAGCTACTTCCCTAGGTTTAATTATTGAAAATTATCAAAAAGATAGTAATAAAATTAGTTTAAATTTACAAGTTAAATATGACTTAAATCAACAAATTATTAATTTACAAACTATTGATTCTGGTTGCATTATTGCTACTCGTGATTTATCCAACTTTAATAAATATTCTTTATTTTATAGTGACTCTAATTATCAAGAAATTCAAACGTTAATAAAAGATGTAAAAAGTGAATATTTTATCTATAGTGTGGCGAAAAATAATCAATGGTTTGCTATTACTAGAAGTTGTGATGAAACTCAAGGATTTGAAATTATCAAAACTCAAAATTTATCTCCTGTTATTCCCATCATTAAAGATTTTTTACCTCAGCAAATTGTTAATATTGATTCCGCTCATGGAGTGACTATTTATACTCAATCAGATATTGAAAAAAATCAAACATTTTTCCGCTTTTTTAATCGTCGTGGCAACTGGTATGACACTTATAGCGTTCCTTTAAATTTACATCCTATTGTTGATCATTATCTGCTCAAGAAAACTTTTTTAACTAGAGAAAAACAATCTAATAATTTAGTTTTAATTAAGTTTAAACCTTTTTCTATTCGTCGTATTCCTCTTAATTTTCGAGCAGATTTTTGGTTGCCTAGTGACAGTGGATTTATTTGTGCTAGTCAGTCGGGAAATATTGCTTTTTTGGGTTTAAATGGGGATTATTTAGGGGAGTTCGATCTTGATAAAATCATTGTGGCGATCGCACCGTGTGCCTTTGGCATCGCACCTTTAAAGGAGAATAAAATTATAGTAATTACGGAGAATAAAGGTAAACAAACAAAAGCAATTTATCAAATTAATCATAAGAAGTAACTTTTTGTTTTGTGTATGTAAATTTTTCTTTTTCTTTATTTTTAAAATCTCTATGACGTTAATTAGATTAACTTGACAATTTTTTATCAATTAACCATTTACCCTGATTAAGATCATATTTTAAGTAAATATATGGTTTTTTATCACTGATCCAGTTTCCATTATTTAATCTATAAGTCAATGTTACTCGAATTTTAGCACTATCATTATTTTCTGATACTAAAGTAATATTTTCTATCTTTATAGTAGATACGCTATCCCACCAATCTTCGTAATCAGAATAAGATAAATTCAGATCAGATATAAAATTTTCGCTGAGATTTTCCCAAGTATCATAATAAGCTCGATTACTTAATTTTTGGTAATGATTTCTAATAAAATCTATGATATTTTCTCTATTACTGTAAGTAATACTTGTAATGTTATTATTTTCGATTATACTAGAATTCTCTGGAGTTTTTTTTTCAATATTTGATGGAGAAATTGTCTTTAATGATGTTTCCTTATTTTGGTTAATAGAACTATATTGATCTAATTTTATACTATTATAATTTTCAAAAAAGTTTTCAAAAATGCCTAGATTATATAAGTGATAACTTATCATTCCCATAGATATTGTGACAATTAAAAGGAGAAAAGATAAACTATTTATCGACTTTGATTTTTGTTCTAACATATGATTTATGGTTGTTATACTTTGTTCACAATCTTTAATTATTTTGTTTAATTTATCTGTAGTTTCAATATTAGATTTTCGATTTCTGTTGATTGCCTCATAAATGTCCGCTTTGATTCTCGTTATTTTATTTGAGATTCTTTGATCTAACTCCATGATTGATGATTGTATTTTTATCGTCTCATTAACAAGATCATTTTCTTTTTTTTGCAAGTCATTAATAACTAATGATAAAGTTTCTTTATTTTTTTTCTGTTCTTCTTTAATTTCTGAGTTTAAAGCATAATTTTTCAACAAAATATTAGTTAAGCTATCTATATTTTCAGGAACTAATCCTTCATCATTCTTTATTTTTTCCAGTTGATTTAATAACTTATTTGCCGAAGACATCTTGCCAATAAGAATATCACCTTTACTAATTAATTGCCATGATTCTCCACTAGGTAAAATTTTAACATCACAAGGTTTTTCTAAAATGAAGTTACTATTTTCATTTTCAGTATCTCCTTGAATTATAAATAAAGATTTAATCTGATTATTTAAACGATTAAAGTTAATTTTTCGATTTCCATTTGGCAATAAATAATATAATTTACTAGTTTTATTCTTTATTAAAATTATCCAATAATAACCGTTATTAGTATATTCTAAATAAATATTGCCGTTAGTTTTCCCTCGATAACTTTCAGCAGTGACAGAAACTGATGTGGCATATTCTGCTAATATTTGAGGGGCTTTTAACAGTTAACAAAAAGTTACTTAAATCTTCTTAAACTTACTCATTTTTTGAGCTAGACTAGAACAATGAGTAAACTATCTATTTCTGAAGCCGCAAAACTAAAAGGTGTTAGTACATCTACACTGAGAAGGT
>NZ_JBGSUU010000021.1:0-11316 GCF_041753295.1 Geminocystis sp. | reverse complement strand
GACTGGATCTATTTTTTGACACCAGCGATTAAAACATGGTGGCATTGATGAAGATGTTGTTTCTTTCATTTTGACCTAAAAACGTTATAATACAAAAATTATAACCTAATTTCTTTTATCGTTTTGTTTAAGTACCGCTATTACTGAAGCGTCTTCTAAAGTACCTTGCCAATGGGAAAAATTCAAGACTAAATCGGATATACTCACAAAATCTGATTCAGAGATAGTCACAATTACTGTTTCCTCCTGAATAACACTTAATAATTTATGTGCCATGTTGGATGATTCATTACGAGATACAAACTTATAAACTTCAAATAATATGGGTAAAGGAGTTAAAACTTCACCAAAAATAAGGGAAATTTGGCTAAAACCTAGTTTAGCTTCACTATGATAGTTATCTCTTTCAGATACTAACGCTATTAATGGTCCAGCATCTAATACTAATCGTTTCATTAGCGGTTATTTATATTTGTAGAGGCATCCGCCGAGGCATTTTTAACTATTCCAGCTAATTTTAATAATCCTTCACCATTACGAAGACGTAACTTTTCTTTTAATGCTTTTTGTACTAAGCTAGAGGGATTTTCTTGAGGATGTTGTTTTAAATAATTAGTTAATTCTTCCCATAATTCATCGGGGATATATAAAGTTTTTTTCATAATAATTATAACTAGGTATGACTAATATCATAGTAGCTTATTTTTCATCTTTTTTATATCAAAAAACTTAAATGCGGATTTTTACTGATAATCAACCTTACTATAAATAATAGAGGATTTAAGGTGATTTGATGATAAGTATTCATGGAAAATTAATTGTATAGAGGCAATAGGTTTTAAACCCATTGTTACCATAGTGAGTAAGAAAAATAAAATACACAATTAATATTACTTACTCACTTATCAATAAATCTAAAATCTTCCATTAACTAATGATAATTGTTTAAGATTTAAAGTGAAATAATAAAAACTCCGTGTTGTCTTGAAATGACGTTAAAGTAAGTTTATTCTCTTGTTTAATAGCCGCACCATCACCTGTTTTTAATGTTTCTGTATTGAGATTTAATTCTCCTTTTACTATCTGAATCCAACTATAATCATCTTGTTTTAAATCATAGTTAATTTGTTCATTACAATCTAATATTATCGCAAATAAATCTACGTTTTGATGAATTTTTAATGAGTTTTCTCTACCGTCAGCAGAAGCTAATAAACAAAGTTTTCCTTTTTTTTGTGCCGAAGAAAATGATTTTTGCTCATAACTTGGAGTTAAATTTTTAGTATCTGGAGTAATCCAAATTTGCAATAAATGGACAGATTCTTCATCAGAATGATTATATTCACTATGACGAATTCCAGTACCTGCCGTCATTCTTTGTACTTCTCCTTCGGGAATTGTTGCTATATTATTAATACTATCCTTATGTTCTAATTCTCCCTTAATTACATAAGTAACAATCTCCATATCTTGATGTCCATGAGTACTAAAACCCTGACTAGGTGCAATAATATCTTCATTAATTACCAATAAATTGCCAAAACCTGTATATTGAGGATCATAATAACTACCAAAAGAGAAAGTATGTTTTGTGTCTAACCAACCAAAATTTAAGTTTCCTCTTTCTGTTGAAGGGCGAATTTTTATCATTTTTTTCCTTTAATTAGATACATGATATTTTTAACTATAACAATTAAAGCTGAGAAAAAGTTTAAGATTTTTCTAAGTTTTCTGATAGGATAATCAGTAATTATTAATGAAAAATTAATTATAAATATCAAGTAATAAGTGTAAGATATTATTATATTCAAAATATCAATTATTAACAAAAAAATAATTTTTACCACTAAGATATATATGAAAAGACGTAATTTTTTATCTATAAGTATTTTTAGTCTTCCCTTATTTTTAGGAGTAACTGAAGTTAAATCAGGAGAAAATAAATCTAAAAAAGTATTTTTATCTGATAAAGAATGGCAGAAAAAACTTACTGCACAACAATATCAAGTCTTAAGAAAAGAAGGTACAGAGAAACCTTTTTCTAGTCCTTTAAATGATGAAAAAAGAAAAGGAGTTTATACTTGTGCAGGATGTAGTTTACCTTTATTTAATTCATCAACTAAATATAATAGTGGCACTGGTTGGCCTAGTTTTTATGATAGTATAGCTAATGCTATTGAGACGAAAAAAGATTTTAAATTATTTATTCCACGGACAGAATATCACTGTAGTCGATGCGGTGGTCATCAAGGTCATGTTTTTATTGATGGGCCAAAACCAACAGGAAAACGTTATTGTAATAATGGGGTTGCTTTAAAATTTATTCCTGAAAATAGTTAATATTGATGATAAAATTATTAACTTATTACTATCATCACTCTTTATCTTTATGATCAATTAATTGTAAATATAGACCAAGAAGAAAAGTAATAAATTATATTATCTTAATAACAAGAAATGAAGTGATTTTTATTTCTTATTTTATAGTTTTTAAACTCAATAAATTTTAACTAATTTTTTTTATTTACCTATAATTATTTTAAAAAAATGCCTAATAATCTAAAAAACATCTTTAATTATCGAAAATTGTCAGCAATATTTAGTAAATTTAAAAAAGTCTTATCCATCACGATTTTTTCTTTTCTAATAATAACTTCTTTTGCCCATGCTGACACCACAAAAATTGAGAAAGCCACTTTTGCAGGAGGCTGTTTTTGGTGTATGGAATCGCCTTTTGACGAAATAAAAGGAGTTTTATCGACAACTTCAGGTTACACGGGAGGCAATGTCAAAAATCCCACTTATCAACAAGTAAGTAATGGTAAAACAGGTCATACGGAGGCGGTAGAAATCAAATATGATAGTAATTTGGTCAATTATAGTCAATTATTAACTATTTTTTGGCAAAATATCGATCCTACCGTAAAAAATAGACAATTCTGTGATGTGGGAAGTCAATATCGTAGTGGTATTTATTATCATAATGAAACACAAAAAAAATTAGCGGAAGAAACTAAAGCAAAAGTGGAGAAACAACTTAAAAAGCCTATTTTTACTGAAATAAAATCCGTTACTACCTTTTACCCTGCCGAAGATTATCACCAAGATTATTACAAAAAAAATCCTGTTCTTTATAAATATTATCGTTATCGTTGCGGTAGAGATCAAAGATTAACCGAAATTTGGAAATAAACACTTTGATTAATAAGTATTAGACCTTTTGCAAAATAAAAAGTAAAATCTATTTTAGGATGGAAAACGTTAATTTCTTAACTCATTACTCATTACTCCACTTCTGCAAGAAGTCTATTTCTCCTAATTATTAATTGTTTATTCCTTTAATGATACGATTAATGAGTATATGTAAATAATATATTTATTAGACTATAAAATCATAAATTATGCCAGATTTTTTACCCATAGCTTATTTTGAAGATAAGTTTATTCCTTTTGTCGAAGCTAATATTTCCATTGCTACTCATGCGTTACATTATGGTACAGGTGCGTTTGGTGGATTGAGAGGGACAATTAACCCTGCTAATCCCCAACAAGTGTTATTATTTCGTTTAGATCGTCATTGTCAGAGATTAAGTAATAGTGCCAAATACTTACATTATGATCTTTCTCCCGCTAAGATTGAAGAAGTAATTAAGGATTTCGTTAGTAAAAATAAACCCACTAATGCTTTTTATATTCGTCCTTTTGTTTATACCTCAGATTTAGGCATTGCGCCAAGACTCCATAATATTGAAAAAAACTTCTTTGTTTATGGTTTAGAAATGG
Organism: Geminocystis sp.; assembly: GCF_041753295.1. Taxonomy (NCBI): domain Bacteria; kingdom Bacillati; phylum Cyanobacteriota; class Cyanophyceae; order Chroococcales; family Geminocystaceae; genus Geminocystis; species Geminocystis sp. The sequence continues at coordinate 7,533 of NZ_JBGSUU010000021.1, read as the reverse complement.
GTGATTATCTTTCTCCTGATGGTATTAATTGTCGTTTAAGTTCATGGTATCGTCAAGAAGATCGTAGTTTACCCTTAAGAGGAAAAATTAGTGGTGCTTATATTACATCAGCTTTAGCAAAAACCGAAGCCGTAGATAGTGGTTTTGATGAAGCAATCTTGATGAATTCTCAAGGAAAAGTTTGTGAAGCCACAGGAATGAATATTTTTATGGTAAGAAATAATAAATTAATTACTCCTAGTTTTGATCAAGATATTTTAGAAGGTATTACTAGAGATAGTATTTTGACCATTGCGAATAATTTTAACATAGAAATTGAGCAAAGAGAAATAGATAAAACAGAATTATTTATTGCCGATGAAGTATTTTTATGTGGCACGGCAGCGAAAATTACTCCTGTCAAAAGAGTCGAAAATTATCCTCTTCCCGAAGAGAAAATTATTACTAATAAAATCAAAGAAAAACTAACCGCCATTACTGAAAATAGAGACGCTGAATATCAAGATTGGATTACCGTTATTGATGTTTAGCAATAATTACTTGTTACTAACTCCTAACTCCTATCTCCAGCCCTTTTTATGCGTAGATGAATACTAAGCAGTTAATAGCCTCCTTAATCCCCTAAGTTTGGAGGTAAGGAGGCTTAAAATTTGTTTTTTAAAATTTATTTTTGATTAAAGGATTCTAACCATTGTTGTAGAAGTTTATCCGCCGTTTTTCTTCCTCCCAAACCAAAGGCAAGGGCGATCGCCACAGCAATTCCTCCCATGAGTAAACCGAAGGCAAGATTAACGATATTAGGTGCAATACCGATTCTTTCTAAAGCCATAGCGGAGACTAAAACAATAACGGCAATACGGGCAACTTGGGCTAACAAAAGGGCTTGATGAGTACCAGAATTGGCTATGAGTTTAAACACTAAATTAGCGAAATATAAACCGATACCTAAAATAACGACTCCAACTAAAACTTGTCCCCCTAAAAGTAATGTAAAAGTTACTACTTGTTTTAAAGCATCAATTTGTAGAATGTCAACGGCAGTTAAAGACGCTACCAATAAAATACTAACTAAAACAATCGCCCCTACAATTTCGGCTGGAGTTTTATTGACAACGGTATTAGTGGAAGATTCATCAGAAGATGGTGACTCGTCAACAAATCCACTTGAGTTAACAAATCGTCTTGAAGGTTGGGTAATTCCTAACCAAACAAATACATTATTAAAACCGATGGTTGTTAAAAAATTAGTGACTAATTCCGACAAATATTGCCCACCAAAATAAGCTAAACCAATGATAACAATACCAGCAAATAGCTTTGGTAAAATATCTAAAACTTGATTTAACATGGCGATGGCGGGGGTAGAAATCGCCTGAATTTGGAGGGCATCAAGGGCAGTAATAGCGATAGGAATTAACACTAAAACATATACCACTGAGCCGATAATGTAAGCCAAAGATTGTTTTCTGTTGGCAGTAGATAAACCAAATTTAGCACCGACACGATTCGCACCAATAGCAGTAAGGAGATTAATAACTACTTTTTTGACAACTTGGGCAACAATCCAACCAAGGAAAGCAATAATAATCGCCGCAAAAACATTCGGAAGTATTCCTAAAATGTCATTAACTAATTCATTTAACGGGCTTAAAGTACCTTCTAACTGCAAAATGCTGAGAATGGAAGGTAAAAATAAGAGATAAACAAACCAGTAAAGTGCGTTACCAATAGTTTCACTAAGAGCTATTGGCTCATTATCAGTAATGGTTGCAGTGTCATCATCTTTCACTTGGGCATTTAACTTTTCATCGAGACGAAATTGAGCTAAAATTCTGGTGACAAATAACTTAACTATGGTTGCAACACCCCAAGCCAAAAGAATTAGAAGTAATGCACCTCCAATGCGTGGTAAAAACTTGGTAACTTCACCTAAGAGAAGATTTAAGGGCTGGGAAACCGACTGTAACTCTAAGGCATCAAGAAAAGCAACGATGACAAACAGAGTGATAATCCAGCCGACAATTTCGGAAATCCATTTTTCCGTAGGAATCAAAGGTTGATTTTGTGGGCTTTCACCGACAATCATATTGGCGAAACGGTTATCAACATCAGTCTTTTTTAACCATTTTTTAATTTGCCCTTTAACAATATTGGCAAAAATTAAACCAATAATTAAAATTAAAAGAGCTTTACCGACATTAACAACGGTACTTCCTAAATTTTCTTGTAAAGAATCTTGTACTAAAGGCACTTCTTGCATTTGTGCAAGTATATTAAGAGCATTGAAATTCTGTGGAAAATTCATCAATATCATGATCTTATTTTAATTTGTTATTGCCTTCAATATACTCTACATTTCTAAATCCTGTTTATTTGGCTATTTATTTGAATAATGTTTAATTTCAAATCTTGTCTTGACTGGTGAAAGTATGGCAATGGCAAAGGGTAAAGAGTAAAGGGCAAAAGAATTAAAATTGACTAAAACGATACTAAAATTGATTTTATATTGCTTGAATTGAAATTATATTTGTCATTCTTTTTAAAAGAAGTCCCCTCTCTCAAGGGGATTACATTTATGCTAAAGCCGGTACGGGGATTCTTAAATGAGGATATAAGGGGAAGCGATCGCATAATGTTTCAACACGTTTAATACAATCTAATCTTACCGCTTCATCTTCAGGATTTAAGAGTCTATCAGCGATAATGTTAGCAACCTCAGTAAATTCTGCTTCTTTTAAGCCTCTGGTGGTTTCTGCTGGTGAACCTAAACGTAAGCCACTGGTAACAAAAGGAGATTCAGGATCAAAAGGTACAGTATTTTTATTGGCTGTGATGCTAGTTTTACCTAATAATTGATCAGCAATTTTCCCAGTCATACCGATAGAGCGCAAATCTACTAAGTTAAGGTGATTATCTGTACCGCCAGATACCAATTTAAAACCACGATTTACTAATTGATTACCCAACGTTTTGGAATTAAGAATAACTTGCTCACAATAGGTTTTAAATTCGGGTTTCAAGGCTTCTCCGAAGGCGACGGCTTTACCTGCGATAACGTGTTCAAGGGGGCCTCCTTGAGTACCGGGGAATACCGCTTTATTGAGTTGTTTGCCTAATTCTGCATCACGAGTGAGGATTAAACCGCCTCTTGGTCCTCTTAATGTCTTATGGGTGGTAGTTGTTACCACATCGCAATAAGGCACGGGGTTAGGATGTAATCCTGTCGCTACTAAACCAGCAATATGGGCAATGTCTGCTAATAAATATGCTCCCACTTCGTCCGCAATTTGTCTAAATTTATCAAATTCTATGGTGCGAGGATAGGCAGAATAACCGCAAATAATGAGTTTCGGACGTTCTTTTAAGGCAATTTCTCTGATTTGATCATAATCTAAACGTTCGGTTTCTTTACTTACACCGTATTGACAAACTTCAAACCATTTACCAGAAACGTTTACAGGCGATCCATGGGTTAAGTGTCCACCGTGAGACAAATCCATCCCCATGATTTTATCACCGGGTTGGAGAAGGGTTAAAAATACTGCAAAATTAGCCTGTGCGCCTGAATGGGGTTGTACGTTGGCCATTTCCGCACCAAATAACTCTTTTGCTCGTGCGATCGCCAAATCTTCAGCTTGATCAACGAATTTGCAACCACCATAATAACGTTTTCCGGGTAAACCCTCGGCATATTTATTGGTTAAAACCGAACCTTGCGCAGCCATTACGGCAGGAGACGTAAAATTTTCACTAGCAATTAATTCTAAATGTCCTCTTTGACGTTGTAACTCGTTAGCAATAATTTCGGCGATGGCGGGATCTGTATCGGCTAAAAATTCTAAGTTAGTCTGACTCACGTTAATTTAATTTAATTTTTTCTATAGATATACCTTAACTATGATAATAGATTGTTGCTTTATCATTCGATCAGAAGTTAAATATTACCTAAATTTACCCCCCTTCGATGGTTTCAATATCAGATTTAGGCAGGTATCAGGTTTAATTCCTTTTGCCCTTTGCCCTTTGCCCTTTACCTCACGGAAGATTTTATCTCGAACTCAGGTCATTTTCATGCAAATATTGTCAAGAATACGATGATCAATGATAATTAAAATGTAGAGCAACCATTGAGGAAAAAATGTGCTGTTAACGAAAGGATTTGAAGTTGAAGTTTATACAGGCACTCCAGAAGGTAAAGTAATCGGTCTTTCTAGCCAAATTGTTAGAGATTTACATGGTTTTGTGCGAGAGCCAGACAGTCGGAATGTGGAATATACTACTGCTCCTTTGTGCAATTATGATCGTTTACTATGTGCTTTATTGCGCCCTCGTCGAGATTTACGACAATATCTTCAAACTTTGGGTGATTATACCATTATCCCGGGAAGCACTTTATCTTTAGGGGATAGTAGTCAATTTTTTCGCTCAGATCCTGACAACCATTATCATGATTATATTGAACAAACCTATCATACAAAAATTGTTACTGCTAGTATTCATATTAATATTGGTATCGAAAACACAGAAAAATTAATTCAAGCCTATCGTTTAATTCGATTAGAAGCGCCTTTATTACTAGCTTTGAGTGCATCTTCTCCTTTTTTGGATAATCAAGTAACAGGATTTCATTCTACCCGTTGGCGTTTATTTCCTCAAACTCCTGATCATGTTCCTTTATTTACCAGTCATAATCATTTTATTGAGTGGACAAAACAACAATTAATTTTAGGTAAAATGCAGAATGTAAGACATTTATGGTCTTCTGTACGTCCTAATGGTGACAATCGCCCTTATAACCTCAATCGTCTGGAATTGAGAATTTGTGATTTAGTTTTAAACCCCATTCATTTGTTAGCTATAACCGCTATTTTAGAAGCAAGAATCAATCAAATTTTACTCGATGATACCCTCGATCCTTTACAAAAAAGTACCATTAATCACGGTGATTTAGAAACAGAATTACTAAAAGTTACTCAATATAATGAACAAGCAGTTAGCGAAAATAGTTTAGATGCGCAGTTATATCGTTGGCAAGATGGTAGTAAAATCATTGCTCGTGACTGGTTAGAAGAGTTAATTAGCGAATTATATCCCATTGCTAAATCAAAAGGGTTTTCTTGTTTCCTTACCCCAGCTTATAAAATTCTTGAACATGGGAATCAAGCTCAACAATGGTTAACACAACATCAACAAGGATTATCTATCTCCGAAATTATGTATAATGCAATTATTTCAGCTAATCAAGAAGAAAAAGACTTAGAAGATAAACTTTGCGAACAAATATTGATAGCTTAATTAAGTGTTTCACTGAAGCTATTTATTATGAGTTTAATCTTCAGTCGGCTTTAACAAATCCTAATTTAAGGGAGAAATCCTGATCATTTATCCTTAATTTTTGTTGTGGTATGGTAATGATTTAAGTAATTATGATTGTTATGAGGGTTACGAGAAAACTATAGATAAAGAAGTGGAATTATTGGAAGAAGGCGATCACTAAGTGGTGTACCACGACTACATTAAACTTCTTAGATGACATTAAGTAAGGTAAAAAAACTTAATCTGTAGCATCAAAAAAATTAAGTCGATGTTGCATAATTTCTCATTTCACTACTGATAAATAAATAGGAAGTGAAATTAATGGTTGGTAATACTATGAAATTAAGCAAAATTTTGCATTCTCTTGTGGAAAAAGATGCCAAAATCGTGGCAATTCCTGAGTTTATCATTGCAGGTACATACCATGATGAAAACCACGCTCAAAGAAGGATGCAACAACGAGCAATTAATGTCAATATGATTCGGGTAGCCTTAGCTTATGGGAAGTATCAATTCCATAGTCATGCTCGTACATGGACACTTCTTGATAAATGTCTCAAGAATACCATCTACGATTCATTAATTGATGATTTACGGGGATTGCGAATTATTGCCCCCATAGATAAGGAGGAAAAATGTTTGTTTATTACTACTGTTTATTGGGATTTTAAACTTGCTAATTAACCGAAAGTATGCAGGTCATTTTTTTGATTCTGCATATTTTTAAAACCTCTTTTGATATGTAAATAGAAATAATAAAAACTATGGCACAACTATTTCCTTCTTTAGAACAATTCTCTCATCTTCGTCAAAAACCCACAGATGGAGAATTACATTTAATCAATTTTTTAGTCGATAATTTAGATGATTCCTATGAGATATATTTTCAACCTTTTCTAAATGGCGATCGCCCCGATATTGTTTTGATGAGGAAAGATTCAGGGGTGATGATTATTGAGGTAAAAGATTGGCATTTACAACATTATAGAATTAATAGTAAAAAGCAGTGGGAAGTAACTCAAAATGGGAATAATTGGTACGTCATAAAATCCCCAATTGATCAAGTTTTAGCTTATAAACAAAACCTCTATGATTTACATATTGAGAATTTATTAGAGAAAAAAATAAAACAACCTAATCATTGGGCAATCGTCACTTGTGCTGTTTATTTTCACTGGGAAACTGAAGAAAATATTAATCATTTTTTTACTTTTAATTTTCAAGAAGATCAAAGTTATCTTAACTTTTTAAGTCATCAAATAATATTAGGGCATAACTCTTTAATAAAAGAAAACTTTAATAAAATTTTAGATAAAAACTATTTAAGTAGAAAATCAAAATATTTTGATGAGGAATTATACAGCAGTTTTAAACGTCATTTACAACCTCCTTATCACACAAAAGAAGAAGGAAAAGAATTAAATTATACCCCTAAACAACAAGAATTAATTATTAGTAAAATTGGTCAACAAAAAGCAAAAGGTGTAGCAGGTTCAGGAAAAACTTGTGTATTAGCTAAAAGGGCAGTAAATGCTTTAAAAAGAATAGAAAATGAATATATTTATCAACCTAAAATTATCATACTTACCTATAATATTACTCTAAAAAACTATATTCATGATCGAATTAGTGAAGTGAGAGAAGATTTTAATTGGGGCAATTTTTATATTACTAATTATCATGATTTTATTAAACAAGAATTAAATAATATAGGAATAAAAATCAATATTCCTGATGATTTTGATGATTGGGATAGCAAAACTCGTTCAACATATTTTGAAACAAACTATTATAGTAATGTTGATTTATTTAGGGAAAATATAGACAAAATTAATCAATATCCTGTCATTTTTATCGATGAAATTCAAGACTATAAAAAAGAATGGGTAGAAATAATTAAAAAAATTTATTTACAAAATAATGGGGAATATGTAGTTTTTGGAGATGAAAAACAAAATGTTTATGAAAGAAAAATGGAAGAAGATAAAAAACCTTATACTGGTATAAGTGGCGCGTGGAATTTATTAAAACAATCTTTCCGTTTATCATCTAATATTGCTAGTTTAGCTAGTAATTTTGGCGTTGCTGAATTAAAGTATGATTTTTAGATAAGGTGATGCCGAAGGCACGCTACGCGCACGTATCTTTATTACTCTCTTAAATTATCACAGAGGCGTGCTGTGTACCAGAGCCGACGAGCGATCGCTCGTAACTTGT
>NZ_JBGSUU010000020.1:0-13975 GCF_041753295.1 Geminocystis sp. | reverse complement strand
GACTGGATCTATTTTTTGACACCAGCGATTAAAACATGGTGGCATTGATGAAGATGTTGTTTCTTTCATTTTGACCTAAAAACGTTATAATACAAAAATTATAACCTAATTTCTTTTATCGTTTTGTTTAAGTACCGCTATCCGTTAATTTCTTCTTCAAAAATAATTTGCAAATAAAAATAACTAAAAGTAAAATCAGATAAACTTTAACTTTTTAATAGATTTTAAAGAAAGATAAATATAAATTTTGTAATGGGAAAATTTAAGGTAATAAACTTTACCGCAGGAATATAAAATTATTAATTTTCTACGGTAATTATGAAAAATCTTGAATCAATGACTAATTACTAATTGCTAAAGTAACTAATTTATCCACTAAATCAGGAAAACTAACTCCAGAGGCTTCCCATAATTGCGGATACATACTTAAAGCAGTAAAACCGGGTAAAGTATTAATTTCATTGATGAAAACTTCTTCTGTTTCAGGGATATAAAAAAAGTCAACTCTCGATAATCCTCTAGCATCAACGGCTTGAAATGCTTTTAAAGACATTTCTTGAATTTTTGTCGCAATGTGAGAAGGAATATCTGCTGGAATAATTAAATTCGCTTTACCATCAGTATATTTAGTTTCATAGTCATAAAAATCAGCATTATAAGTTATTTCGCCGATAACGGAGGCTTTTGGGTTATCATTACCTAACACCGCACATTCTACTTCCCTAGCTTTAACTCCAGCTTCGATGATAACACGACGATCAAGATTTGCCGCTTCGTCTAAGGCTTTTTCTAATTCTGCTCTAGTTTTTGCTTTACTAATACCAACCGATGAGCCTAAATTAGCAGGTTTAACAAAACAAGGATAACCTAATTTTTCGTCAATCTTATCACATAACTTAGGAAAACCACAAGCACCGCTCAAAATCTCCTCACGACTAACAGCTAAATAGTCAACTTGAGGTAAATTAACTTGTGCAAAAGCACTTTTCATGGCAATTTTATCCATTCCTACCGCCGATCCTAGTACACCAGAACCAACAAAAGGAACTTGCATTAAAGTTAGTAATCCTTGTACTGTACCATCTTCTCCGTTAGGACCATGTAAAACAGGAAACCAAACTTGAATCTGACTACATTCTAAGGGAAAATTCCATGGAGGAGTTGAAATAGAATCACTATCCTCTGCAATACCAGTATTTAAAACTTCCCTAGCAGTATCACCTCCTAACCAAATTCCTGAAGGTTGAATATAAATAGGGATAATTTCGTATTTTTCCGCATTATTTCCTGTGGATAAACCTTTGGCGATGGCTTGTGCAGATTTAATAGAAACTTGATGCTCTCCCGATTTTCCCCCAAATAATAAACCAATTTTAACTTTCTTCATGAAAATAAATATAAAAAACTAAAGTTTAAATGTTACCTTATTTTGATCCTGAAAAGAAAAATTAACGTTACATTAAAGAATAAGTAAGTTAACAGGAGAAAAAATTATGTGTATTTGCGTTAACTGTTTTTATGTTGATATTTGTAATACTTATTATGCAGTAGAAACCCAACATGAGCAACTTCATCTCACCGACAACCCTCATTTTGAACCAAAAGAGCCTTCAATAAATGTTAATATTCGGACAAATAACGATTATATTGAGACAGAGTGGGATGTCGTTGGCTGTGAAAGTTTTATGAAAGAAATGGGTAAATGGGGGAAATTACGCCCCGGAGAAGCAATACCCACATAAATTATTTAAGGAAAGAGGGGGAGAAGGGAGTTAGAAAAAATACTAAAAATATAGTTAAATATTCTTAGCTCTCTAAGGTTATTCTTACTCTATACTACTTTCCTATTTTTCCTTTGGGTTGCGCCCCTAATTTTTACGAAATACTAACTTCTCATTTTCATAAGTAATTGCTACTTTATCACCATCGCCAAAGGTTGTTTCAAGAATTTTAGTTGCTAGAGGGTTTTCTAACTCTCTTTGAATAGCACGTTTTAAAGGACGAGCTCCGTAAGTAGGATCATAACCTACATCCACAATATAATCTTGTGCTTCGGGGGTTAACTCAATAGTAATATTTTGCTCACCTAAAAGTTTTTGTAGTCTTACCAATTGTAAGCTAACAATTTCTCGTAATTCCTCTTTTTTCAACCCATGAAATATAATTAAATCATCGATACGATTGAGAAATTCTGGACGAAAATGCTTATTTAATGCTATTAAAACTTTATCTTTCATGGCTTCATAATTTTTATCATCCCCCGCTAACTTCAAGATATACTCACTACCGAGATTAGAAGTCATGACAATAATAGTATTGCGAAAATCCACCATTCGCCCTTGACTGTCAGTGATTCTACCATCATCTAACACTTGCAATAAAATATTAAAAACATCACGATGAGCTTTTTCTACCTCGTCAAGTAAGACAACAGAATAGGGGCGACGACGTATAGCTTCCGATAATTGTCCTCCTTCCTCGTAACCAACGTAACCCGGAGGCGCTCCAATTAATCTTGAAACTGCGTGTTTTTCCATATACTCAGACATATCAATTCTTACCATTGCCTCTTCTGAATCAAATAAAAATGCAGCCAATGCCCTTGCTAATTCAGTTTTTCCGACACCTGTAGGCCCCATAAACAGGAATGAGCCGATAGGACGACTAGGATCTTTCATTCCTGCTCTAGCCCTTCTGATGGCGGCAGAAACGATGGCTACGGCTTCATTTTGTCCGATGACTCGATCATGTAAATGGGATTCTAATTCCAGTAATTTTTGGCGCTCGGTTTCTAAGAGGCGATTAACGGGAATACCAGTCCATCCTGCCACAATTTCGGCTATATCTCCATCGCTTACCTCCTCTCGAAGCATAGCGTTTTCACCTTGCTGAATTTCCAGTAATTTCCCTTCTTTACTCTCAATATCGTGCTGTAATGTTTCTAATTTACCATATTTTAATTGAGCGGCGGTGTTTAAATCATAAGCCCTTTCTGCCTGTTCAACTTGTAATCTTAACTCTTTTTCTTCCTCCTTAAGGGTGTGAATTTCGTCTAATAATTCTTTCTCGATGAGCCATTGAGAGGATAATTCCCGTTGTTTGATTTGTAACTCATCAATTTCTGCGGTGATGCGTTCTAAATTATCCTGCGCGGATTTATCATTTTTTTCCTCTCCTTGTAATGATAACTGCTCCATTTGCAATTGCATTAAACGACGATCAAGTACTTCTAATTCAACGGGTTTAGAGGTTATTTCCATCTTCAATTTAGCGGCGGCTTCATCCACTAAATCAATGGCTTTATCAGGCAAAAATCGCCCTGTGATATAACGATGAGATAAAGTTGCGGCGGCAATCAAGGCGGAATCGGTAATTTTTACCCCATGATGAACTTCGTAACGCTCTTTTAAACCCCTTAAAATGGAGATGGTATCTTCTACGCTAGGTTGTTTGATATATACTTGTTGAAAACGTCTTTCAAGGGTTGGATCTTTTTCAATGTGTTTACGGTATTCATCAAGGGTACTTGCACCAATACAACGCAATTCTCCCCTTGCTAGTAAAGGTTTTAAGAGGTTTCCTGCATCCATTGCACCTCCTTCCCTTGAACCGGCACCCACTACCGTGTGAAGTTCATCGATAAATAAAATTATTTGCCCATCGGAGTTGATAACTTCTTTTAATACTGAACGTAATCTTTCTTCAAATTGTCCTCGATATTTTGCCCCGGCGATTAAACTGCCCATATCTAGGGAAATTAATTGACGATTTTTCAAAGATTCTGGCACATCACCGTTAACAATTCTTTGGGCTAAACCTTCAGCTATCGCCGTTTTACCGACTCCCGGTTCACCAATTAACACAGGATTATTTTTCGATCTTCGAGATAAAACTTGAATAACGCGCCTAATTTCATCATCTCTACCGATAACGGGATCTAATTTACCAGCTTTAGCTTCTTCTGTCAAGTCTCGGCCAAATTTGGTTAAAGGAGGCTCTTTTTCGCTAATTTCTTCAGGTTCGGTAGTTATAGCTTCTTCTTTCTCAATTTTAGTCTTAAAATCTTTAACTTTGATCTCGAAATCTTGAGGATCAATATTGAAACTTTTAAGAGTCTTTTTACCAATACGTTGATCCTCCGCAAAGGCTACTAATAAATGAGATACTCCGATAAATTCATCTTGCCAACTTTCTCGACAATTTTGAGCTCTATCCAACATCAAATCTAAACTGCGTCCTAAGTATAACTGATTGACGCTAAACATTCTCGGTTGACGAGTGGCAAATGTCTGTAATTGTTTATCTAAAATACTTGTATCGATTTTAACTTGATTTAAAATTTTTGTGGCGATGGTATTTTCTTCCAATAAAGCCAAGATTAAATGTTCGACTTCTAAATTTTGATTTTTTAATTCTCGACAAATATCTTGCGATCGCACAATGGCATCCCAAGCAATTTCAGTAAATTTATTTGGATCAGTTGGCTGCATCTTATATCATTTATGGATTATATACAGATCAATTATTAATCTTTTTTAACAAAATGTCATTAGAGAATCAATAATAATGATCAAGAATGGACTTAGAAGGAATTAGCTCATCAATTATTTGTGATATAATCAATTACAATATATGTCATATAACAACAATTAATTTAACTCGTAAGTCTATTCTAATGATTTAATCCAGATAAAAAGAGATTAGATCTAGTACAAAGTTGATTTACAATGTTATGGGCGATACTGGATTTGAACCAGTGACGTCCTGCTTGTAAGGCAGGCGCTCTACCACTGAGCTAATCGCCCTCAGTCACGTTTATTATTATAACAACTACTTAGAAAAAATGCAAGATGCCTTCGGGGAAAAATCACGATAAAATCACATGGCTTTGTTTACCCTTTATTTTAGGAATTTCTATCATCATAACCAGAGAGTTAGATTTAACCTTTTTGCTAACGATGGGGTTTATTTTTAGTGGATTAATGTTTGGTCCTGATTTAGATATTTATTCGATACAATATCAACGTTGGGGATTTTTACAGTTTATTTGGCTTCCTTATCAAAAAAGTCTCAAACATCGTTCTTTTTTCTCTCATGGTTTTGTTATTGGTACAATTATCAGAGTTTTTTATTTAACTTTTATTTTACTGATAGTCGCTTTTCTATTGGTGGCTATGGCAAAAATCATTTTCGGTTTTTCATGGCAGTGGCAAAAATTCATTATTAATAGTTATGAGGTAATTAAAAATCAATATTGGCAAGAAATATTATCTTTATTGATTGGTTTAGAATTAGGTGCAATGAGTCATTATATAGCTGATAATATCGATAGTCGGTTAAAGTCGAGGAATAAAAAAAAGTCTAGTCAATCAAAACAGGTTGTTTCTCGTCGGCGAAAAACTTTTAATAAAAACCGCAAAAAAGTTAACCATAAATAATGACAAAATTATGACGTTTTCTGAGTCTATCAATAATCAACAAATTTTAATTGCTTTAGATAAATTAATTCAGGTTGTCGCACAACTGAGAGCTACTGACGGTGGATGCCCTTGGGATTTAGCACAAACGCCTCAATCTTTGATACCCTATATTATAGAGGAAGCCTATGAAGTGGTAGATGCTTTACATTCAGAGAAAAAAGAAGCTATCACGGAAGAATTAGGCGATTTATTGTTACAGGTAATATTGCAGTCACAAATTGCTCAAGAAAAGGGAGATTTTTCCTTAGAAGAAGTGGCAGAAACCATTACAGCTAAACTAATTCGTCGTCATCCTCATGTTTTTGCAGATGTCAAAGTGGCTAATGAAACAGAAGTACATCATAACTGGGAGAAAATAAAACAACAAGAAAAGACAGAAAAACAAGAATCGAATTTATTGAGTGATAAACTAAAAGATTATGCTCGTAGTTTGCCTACTATTATGGCAAGTTTAAAAATATCTAAACAAGCAGCTAAAGCAGGTTTTGAGTGGGAAAATGCTGAAGGTGTTTGGGATAAATTCAAGGAAGAATTAGAGGAGTTTCAAGAAGCTATAGAAAAAGGAGATAAACAACACGCTTGTGAGGAGTTAGGAGATTTATTATTTACGGTAATTAACTTAGGAAGATGGTATAAATTAGATCCTACCATAGCTTTACAAGGAACAAATCAAAGATTTATTAAACGTATTGCAATGATGGAAAAATTTGCGGATAAACCTTTAGAAGAATATACAATCTTAGAATTAGAAACTCTCTGGCAAAAAGCAAAAAAACAGTTAATAGTTAATAGTTAATAGTTAATAGTTAATAGTTAATAGTTAATAGTTAATAGTTAATAGTTAATAGTTAAATACCAATCCTAAATCATTTGTAAGAAATCAAATATTAGTAAATAATGCTGAATCTATCATTAATTCTAAATTCTAACTTCTAAACTCTAAAAAGATAAACCCTGTTGAGAAGTCGTTATCAAAAAATTAGTTGCTTCATCAACGGGTAAAGGATAACTGAAAAAGTATCCCTGCATAATTTCACATTGTAAATCTTTGAGTAAGTTTAATTGTTCTTGGGTTTCAATACCTTCTGCTACTACTTGTAAATTAAAGCCTTTACCTAAAGTAATCACTGCGGAAATAATCGCTAAATCTTGAGGTACATTTTTTAATTCTCTCACAAAACTTTGATATATTTTTATTTTATTAAAAGGAAATTTTTTAAGGTATCCTAAAGAAGAATAACCCGAACCAAAATCATCCATAGAAATAGAAATTCCTAAATTAGTTAGTTGATCAAGAATATCTTTTGTTAATTCTGGATGATCAATTATACTTGTTTCCGTGATTTCTAATTCTAAATATTTTGCCTCTAATTGTGTCTGTTTTAAAATATTACTAAAAATAGATACTAAATTTTGTTTTTGAAATTGTCTAGCAGATAAATTTACAGCCATTTTTAAAGGTGGTAAACCTAATTTTTGCCATGTTTTATTTTGTTGACAAGCATTAAATAGTACCCATTCTCCGATAGAATTAATTAAGCCTGTTTGCTCTGCAATGGGAATAAATTGCTCTGGTGAAACTCTCCCTAATTCAGGATGTTGCCAACGGATTAAGGCTTCCATACCTACTATTTGACAAGTTTTGATATTAATTTGAGGTTGATAATATAATTGGAATTGATTATTTTTAATAGCTTCATATAAACATTCTTCCATGCGCAACAATTGAGTTTTTTTCTGATTCATTGAAGGATTATAATATTGATAGTTATTTCCTCCTTGATCTTTCATTCGATATAAAGCAGTGTCAGCATTTTTGAGTATCGTCTCCAAATTATCTCCATCTTGAGGATAAATAGCAATACCCATACTTAAATAAGCATAGAGTTTATATTCTAAAATTTGAAAAGGTTGTTTTAATGCTTTTAAAATCCTTTCCCCTACAATAGCAGCATCTTGAGAATGCTTGATTTCTGACAATAGAATTGTAAATTCATCTCCTCCCCAACGGGCGATTAAGTCGGCATTTCGTAAACACGTTCTAACTCTATGTGCTACTCCTTGTAAAAAACGATCTCCAATATCATGACCTAGAGTATCATTAATATTCTTGAATCGATCTAAATCAATAAAGATTACTGCAAACTGGTTTTTATATCTTTGCGCACGGGCGATCGCTTTATGTAGTTGTTCGTTAAACAAGTTACGATTTCCTAACTCTGTCAATAAATCATGACAGGCTTGATAACGTAACATTTCCTCTGCAAGTTTTCTTTCCGTAATATCTCTAACGGCATAACAAATAAATTCTTTCGCACTATAATAAATAGTAGTTACATTTACTTCAACTTGAATTAAAGAACCATCACGATGACGATGGATAGATTCTTGAATTAAATTAAGACGTTTTTTTTGTACTTTTTTAATAATACTGTCACTAACATCGGGATCTGCTGCCACTAAATCATATAATTTTAGAGATAAAATTTCTTGATCAGAATAACCCATTAAACTACAATAAGCATTGTTAGCTTCAATAATTTGTTTTGTAACAGGATCAACTAAAATAATTCCTTCAGATATTTGTCTTACTACAGCACGATATTTTTCTTCACTTTCCCGTAATGCTTTTTCAATTTTATCTCGTTGACTAAAGGAAAAAATATAACTTTTGATTTGAGTTTTGTTATCAATGAAATGTGCGTATTGAGTATAATATTGATCTTGATATTTTACTTCTCTTAAATAAAAATCTTTTTTAGTTTCCTGTAAGGATGATACGATATTTTTAATAAAAGGATGGGTTTGATATGTTTCTCTAAAATCAGTAAATTTACTCTTGAAAAAACTATTTGTATGGGTTATTTTTTCTTCTAAATCAATTATAAATAAAGGGCAGGTTAAATAAGTATTTTCATTGTGTAAAATAAAGAGAATTTCTTGAATAAAAAAGTTTTCTTGTTCTTCTTTATTAATTAATGTTGTATTTAATTGTAAGTCTTGAAAAATTGTATCTTTATCATTATCAATAAAATCATTGTTAATCAAATTCTTCTCATTTATACTTATATCTTCATAGTTATTGGTATTATTGACAAGATAGTTAACGATAACTTCATCTCCACCAATATTAATTTTATCTCCAGATTTTAACTCATGAGATAAGCATTTATTGCCATTAACAAATAAACCATTAGCACTACGATTTCCTTTTAAATCTCCGTCAATAATCCAAAATAATTCTTGTTGACTTTCATCTTTATATTTTACAGGTAATATTGAGCAGTGGTAACGAGATATAGTAGGATGATGGATAACGATAGTATTGCTAGAATGCCGCCCTACAGAATAAACTTGATTTTTCAAAATAATATCTTGTTGAATATTCGCATATTTAATTTTTATTATGTGTTGAATGTTTATTACATTACCCATTTTCAATAACCTTTACTATTAATTCTCAATAACCATTAATAAAACCATAAATTAATATTAACTTTACTGTCATTTTACTCTGCATTTTAATTTTCAAATCTTTTTTCTTTAATTCTTAAAAATTACAAATAATATCAATTAATAAATCCTTGCCATGAAGTTTTACTCTGTGTAAATATTAGATTTTTTCCTTGTAATAAAACACCAAAATTACCTAAACCTTCAGGATTAATTAAATTGTGTAATTCTTGACGACGTTGCAATATTTTTGTTAAAGATATTTTACCATTTGATAGTTCATTTAAGCGATCGCCTAATCCTAAATTCATCAAAAATAATGCTTGTTTTGTATATCCTAAATTACTTAAACCCAAAAATTTTCCATATTTTTCCAAAGCGGTAAAATTAACGTGGGATGTAATATCTTGAGAGCCAATATTAACATAAGGATTATCATGATGACGATGATTATAATAACATTTTAAAGTACCTTGACTACGTTGAGGATGATAATATTTTTGTGCATTATAACCATAATCAATAGTCAATAAAAAACCTTGTTTTAATTTAGTAAATACTTGTTTAAGCCATTGAATAGAGTTTAAATTGACTTCCGTTTGATAATTTTCTGGATAAGTTTCACTATCAAAAGTAATAGATAGTGTATCAAAATAATTTACTATTTCATTAGTAGAAAGAGAATCATATTTTGTCAGTAATTGAGAATTATTTTCTGTAAGATAAATTTCTTGTAATTGTTTTTCCCTAAATGTGATTAAATGAACAGACATGGCATCAATTAATTCATTACTAAAAAAACAACCAGTAATAGAATTATCGGAAATTGAATCTAAATCACACCATTTTAGTTTAATTAAATTACCAAACTTATTAGTTAATAAATCTTGTTGTTTAGTTTTTAATGCCTTAGATTTTTCAATGATAATATATTCAAGACTATGAGCAAAATTAGGGTAATGACTCAATATATAGTTAATAATTGTCAAGGCTAAATTACCATTTCCTGCACCCATTTCTACTAATTGAAATGAAGAAGGTTTACCTAAAGTTTGCCAAAATTCTTCTAATTGAATAGCTAATAATTCACCAAAATCTGTAGATAAAGAAGGGGATGTAAAAAAATCTCCTTGATTACCAATAATAATTTTCTCAGAGTTATAATAACCGTAATCTGAATCATATAGACATAAATCCATATATTCTGCAAAAGTTATTTGTTTATCAGGAGAATTATGAATAATCTCAAAAATTTTTTCTAATAATGGATTATGATCTTTATTACCATTCATAGGTTAACTTTTATTCCCTATTTATACTTCATTAGCAAAACTATTAATTCTAGTAAAATGAAAAGGGCCAGCTACTGAACCCCATAATAATTCATCAGTAATCGGATCTCTTCCTCTGTCAAAACTAATTAATTTTTCTTCGTTAATTTCAAAACTATTATCTAAATAAGATTCTTTACCTTTTCTAATAACAATACAGGCTTTTCCCGGTTTAATATAACCTTCAAAATGATCATTATGCCATTGAGCAATCATATCACAACCATTCATTTTTTCGAGATGCTCGAAGGTTAATTGTTTAAGTTTATCAAGATTTCTCGAAGCACCATAAAATGCTGTCTCCTCTTTTAGTTTATAATGTTCTAATTCTAAATGATCATCTACTGCTATAATTTTAAATACTCTTAAACGGTAGGGTTGATTAAGTAAAAAATTGTAGGCTTGTTCTAAAAATAAACTTGTACCACCTAATAAAGATTCAGGTAAAGGGCGCATACAAACTCTAATATGAGCAAAAAAAGGAGGATTATCAAAAGCCTGTTGTTGGTTACTAAAATCCGCCGCCATTAACTTTGCTAAATCCTTAATATTAGTGGAATAACTCATGTTTAATTCTTATTTATTATCTATTTTTTTCAATGCTAGTTTAGCACGGCTTTGGATAGCAATTTCTGCATCTATAGTAATTATTTCTTTTAATGTGTGAATAATTTTAAGGAGTAAATCTTGATAAGTAGAATCAATACTTTGATATAAATCTTCTAAAGATACAATAGAAGCATAACGGACTACCCATTCACCGTCATTAGCTGTAACTAAAAGAGTTTCTAAGACTTGAGTTTGAATTATGATAATATTTTCTGAAGGTAACTGATGCCATTGTAAATTACCTAATCCTTTGGTTGCGGCCCTTCTAACACTTAAAGAAAAGTCATTTAGTGCCGATAAAGTCAATAAATCTAAGGCTCGAATATCGCCAATTCCTGCAAATACTCTTACCGCCCAAGCCCTTGCACCATAATTATAATTATCTAAACTACGCAATAAAGGCTCGATAACGGATTCTCCTAAAGCAATCAATCCTTCTGTCGCAGCCACCGCCGCCCCTGGGTTGTTATAACCTAAAACTTGGATTAAAGTGGGGATAGCTTCTAAGGATTTACAATTAGCTAATTCCACCACGGTTTCATATAATTTTGGTGCTGAATCCGCTTTTTCCACCGCACTAATTAATTGAGTTATGGGAGTAATAATTGTTGATGTATTCATTGTTTAACTTTCATTAAGTGGATAAATTCTGATGGTATCAATCCTCGTTGAATATAGTTAGGATTTGCAGGATTATAAGGACTCCATAACCTATCAATGGTGATAATTTGAGCAGTAGGTGATAGTATAGGCAAATCAGGATCAAAATTCGTAGCACCGCTTAAATTACTAGAAAAGCCTTTAAAAATCATAATTTCGACTTCCTCTTCATTCTCTTTGGCTTTGATAACTAAAACCTCTTGAGAATTTTTTTGACTATAGCTTTCTAGTTGTTCAATGGTAATCATTTCAATAAAAAGTTTTTCTTTATTGTTGTAAAGCAATTCTACCTTGTTTGATGAGGCGAAAAGTTAAAAAATAGACAAAATAAATCAAGTAAATAGTTAAACCCATCATGCCCAAAAATCCGATAAATCCCGTGGTAGCATTAGGATGAAACCAACTTTTATAATGCCAAGGTGCTTCTAACCAAACTCGACAAAATTTTTCCACACTAGCATCAGAAGAAATGGTACAAGGTAAAAATGGTAAAAAGACTATAGCACTAATAGTACCATAAAAAGTAGTTGCCCATCGCCAAACGGTGAAAGTAAATCGGAGAGGTGTTTTCGCTAAATCTCTAATTTCGTCATTAATATCTACCCAAAACCAAAGACTAATTACTACTAAAATATGCCCTAAAAACCATGCCACATAACCTAATTCCCACACAGGAATCAATAAATAAATAGCGATGGCGATTAAACTAGCAACTCGCCAAAAAATCACCAATAAACGCTGAATAGAAGGAATTTGAGCCACTAATCCCCAAATAGAAAGAATTAACGGCACAATTAAACATAAAACCACAAATAACTTATAATTAGTCCACACTAAGGCTTTTAATAAAGTTTCTTCCATAAAAAATAATTTAGATGTTTAAACAAAACTAATTGTATCGTCAATTTGCAGTAAACCTTTTTATGAAACAAGGAAAGTAGTTTACTTTTGATATTTTTAGCTATGATTCAGGATAGAAATAAATATCAGAAATTGTAATCGATGAATACTGAATCTATTGTTACTAATCGAGACTATACTTTAATTATTGATAAAAGCGGTAGTTTAACCACCGATGATGGTACAGGTAAAACCCGTTGGGAAATAGCCCAAGAATCAACTTTTGCTTTAGCACAGAAATGTGACGAAATTGATCCTGATGGTATTACTATTTATTTATACTCAGGACGTTTCAAACGCTATGATAACGTAACGGCTGATAAAATTAGGGAAATCTACGCACAAAATGAGCCTATGGGCAAATCTGACTTAAAAACTGTGTTACAAGATGCCCTCAATAATTATTTTCAAAGGAAAGCTGAAGGTAACGCAAAACTCAACGGTGAAACGATGTTGATTATTACCGATGGTATTCCTGATGAGCCAAAAGAGATTATTCGTTTAATCATTGATGCTACTCACAAAATTGATCGAGATGAAGAATTAGGAATTTCTTTTATTCAAGTCGGGAAAGACAAAAAAGCTACGGAATATTTTAAAGCCCTTGATGATTTACTGCAAGATGCCGGAGCAAAATACGACATCGTTGACACTATTACCATTGATGACATAGAAAAAACGAATTTAACTCAAGTCTTATTAAACGCCGTTATTGATTAAACTGTAGGGTGGGCATTGCCCACTACAAATTAGGTATGCCGATTGCAGAATTTTTCTCTCATAATTGATGATGATTATTTGATTAACTCATTTATTATTTCTGTTAATTTTTGTGATTCTTCTACTTTTTCATTAACTTGAGGAATAATAGAGTTTAATTTATCTGTTAATTTTGTTTGTTCTTCTAAAGATAATTTTTGATCTTTCTGAGCTTGTTTAATATCATCACGATAATTAGTTAAATAAGCATCTAATTTTTCAAAGTAATTATCAATTCTGTGTTTAAAATCTTCATCAAGATATTTAGCTATTTCTTGATTCATTGATTTAATACTAGTCTCTAATGAATCGTTGAATTGTAGAGTTATTTCTTCTAGTGAAACAGTATAATAAGCAACTTTTTTATCAGCTTTTTTAACCTTTTTAGTATATTCTTTTGGCACAATCCAAGCCCAATGCCACCAATGTCTTTGTTGATATGAAACTGTGTCATAACCTTGATTTATATTTCGAGTTTTACTTGTTGCTTTTATATAGTTAAGATTAAGATTTTGATTTGACGAAAAAGTTGGCGATCGCAATTCTAAATCAACATCAAAAGTTTCTTTTAATCTTTGTTTTGCTTTTTCAATAATTGGTTTCGCTTCTTCCTCTACAGATTTTGCCAACTCATTTCTTTTATTGGCGTTGCTGAATTAAAGTATGATTTTTAGATAAGGTGATGCCGAAGGCACGCTACGCGCACGTATCTTTATTACTCTCTTAAATTATCACAGAGGCGTGCTGTGTACCAGAGCCGACGAGCGATCGCTCGTAACTTGT
>NZ_JBGSUU010000019.1:0-14344 GCF_041753295.1 Geminocystis sp. | reverse complement strand
CACAAGTTACGAGCGATCGCTCGTCGGCTCTGGTACACAGCACGCCTCTGTGATAATTTAAGAGAGTAATAAAGATACGTGCGCGTAGCGTGCCTTCGGCATCACCTTATCTAAAAATCATACTTTAATTCAGCAACGCCACACGCCCTAGATCTCTTGCAAAATAAAAAGTAAAATCTATTTTAGGATGGAAAACGTTAATTTCTTAACTCATTACTCATTACTCATTACTCATTACTCATTACTCCACTTCTGCAAGAAGTCTATTCATTATCTATTTATTATTTATTGTTGATTAACTGTGATTAATTGATAAGCTAAGGCTGAGATCTTATATCAGATCAAAAATACTTAACAAACAATAGTCAAAAAATTAATTTTAGTATCGTTTAAGTCAATCTCTTTGCTCTTTGCCCTCTCTTTACTCTTACCTCTTGAAACTTGATTTAACAAAGAACTTAGCCATTTTTAAATTTTGGAATAACAAATTAATTTCTCTCTGGGGTTGACAAACTTTATTCTCATATAGTAATATGTAAATATGGTGGTTGAGTTAAATCATCTAATTTGTACCTCGAAAAAATAATCAGAAATCATAAAACTATGACAACAATCTTACAGCAAGAAAGACTTTCCTCTTGGGAGCAATTTTGTCGGTGGGTTACTTCTACCAATAACCGTTTATATGTCGGTTGGTTTGGTGTATTAATGATCCCTACTTTATTAACTGCCCTTACCTGTTTCGTTATCGCCTTCATCGCCGCTCCTCCAGTGGATATTGACGGTATTCGTGAGCCTGTATCAGGTGCATTACTTTATGGTAATAATATTATTACTGCTGCGGTTGTACCTAGTTCCAACGCCATCGGATTACACTTTTATGCTATTTGGGAAGCAGCTACTTTAGATGAATGGTTATATAACGGTGGCCCTTACCAGTTGATTGTTTTCCACTTCCTCATCGGTATTTTTTGCTATATGGGCAGACAGTGGGAATTATCTTTCCGTTTAGGAATGCGCCCTTGGATTTGTGTTGCCTATAGTGCTCCTGTGGCTGCTGCTACCGCCGTATTATTAGTTTATTCTATCGGACAAGGTTCTTTCTCTGATGGTTTACCTTTAGGCATTAGTGGTACATTTAACTTTATGTTTGTGCTTCAAGCAGAACATAACGTATTAATGCACCCATTCCATATGTTAGGGGTAGTTGGTGTATTTGGTGGAGCTCTGTTTTCTGCTATGCACGGTTCTCTTGTAACTTCTTCCTTAATCCGTGAAACAACGGAATCTGAATCTCAAAGTTTAGGTTATAAATTCGGACAAGAAGAAGAAACCTATAACATTGTTGCGGCTCACGGTTATTTCGGCAGATTGATTTTTCAATATGCTTCCTTTAATAACAGTCGTGCTTTACACTTTTTCTTAGGTGCATGGCCTGTAATCGGA
Source organism: Geminocystis sp. (assembly GCF_041753295.1). Lineage (NCBI taxonomy): Bacteria > Bacillati > Cyanobacteriota > Cyanophyceae > Chroococcales > Geminocystaceae > Geminocystis > Geminocystis sp. The sequence goes on along the minus strand of NZ_JBGSUU010000019.1, from coordinate 12,898 downwards.
ATCTGGTTCGCTGCTTTAGCGGTATGTTGTTTTGCCTTTAACCTTAATGGTTTCAACTTCAATCACTCCATCTTAAACAGTGATGGTCGTGTAATCAACAGTTGGGCAGATATTATCAACCAAGCAAATATCGGTATCGAAGTAATGCACGAACGTAATGTTCACAACTTCCCTCTTGATTTAGCTAGTACACAACCTGTTTCTGCTCCTATTATCAACGGATAATTAACAACTCAATAATAACTAAAAGATACTCTCTGAATTTTCAGGGGGTATTTTTTTATGGAGATTTAACAATTTAACATTGTCAGTAACCAGAGTTTTTTTGACAAATTTTAAGTAAAAACAGACAAAAATCTAACTCAGAGTAAGATATGATTAAAATGTAAAGTTTTATTGAGTATTCTTAATGGTTGCAACGCCCACTAAATTAAATTACGATATTAAAGACATTAACCTAGCTCCTATGGGTCGTCAAAGAATCCAATGGGCTGCTAGAGAAATGCCAGTATTAGCCCAAATCACCGAACGTTTTGCCGCAGAAAAACCCTTTGCTGGTATTCGTTTAGTAGCTTGTTGTCACGTTACCACCGAAACCGCTAATTTAGCCATCGCCCTTCAAGCAGGGGGTGCAGATGCGGTATTAATTGCTAGTAACCCTCTTTCTACCCAAGATGATGTTGCGGCTTGTTTAGTCAATGACTACGGTATTCCTGTTTTTGCCATCAAAGGTGAAGATAATGCTACTTATCACCGTCATGTGCAAACAGCTTTAGATCATCGTCCTAATATTATCATTGATGATGGTTCAGATGTAGTTGTAACTTTAGTAACAGAAAGACAACATCAATTAAGTGACTTAATCGGCTCAACGGAAGAAACCACCACAGGGATTGTGCGTTTAGAAGCCATGTATAAAGCCGGTGCATTAACCTTTCCAGCTATGAATGTTAATGATGCTGAAACTAAGCACTTCTTTGACAACCGTTATGGTACAGGTCAATCTACCCTTGACGGTATCATTCGTGCGACTAACGTACTTTTAGCCGGTAAAAACCTCGTAGTTGCAGGTTACGGTTGGTGTGGCAAAGGTGTAGCTATGCGCGCTCGTGGATTAGGCTCAAACGTCATCGTTACCGAAATTAATCCCGTTAAAGCTATTGAAGCTGCAATGGATGGTTTCCGTGTAATGCCCATGAGTGAAGCCGCAAGTATTGGAGATATTTTTGTAACTGTTACAGGTAATAAACATATCATCCGTGAAGAACATTTTGCCGTCATGAAAGATGGTGCAATGGTTTGTAACTCAGGTCACTTTGATCTTGAAATTGATTTAGAGTCCTTAAAATCTATGGCTTCGGAAGTAACACAAGTGCGTAATTTTACCGAACAATATTTACTTAAAAGTGGTAAATCCGTAATTGTCTTAGGTGAGGGACGTTTAGTTAATTTAGCTGCTGCTGAAGGTCATCCTAGTGCCGTTATGGACATGAGTTTTGCCAACCAAGCCTTAGCTTGTGAATATTTAGTCAAAAATCAAGGTACTTTAAAACCAGGTATTCATTCTATTCCCGTAGATGTTGATCAAGAAATTGCTCGTTTGAAATTACAAGGTATGGGTATTTCTATTGATACTCTTACTTCGGCTCAAATTGAATATATGAATTCTTGGACTGTGGGAACGTAATTCAATTATTAATTAACAAAGAATAATGAGTAATAAGTAATGAGTAATAGGCAAAAGGTAAAGGGGAATAGGCAGTGGTAAATACATAATTTCTAATCCCCAATGCCTAATGCCTAATTCATAATTAAATTATCAGATTTATGTTTAAAAAATTAGCTTGTTTTTTTGTTTTAATTTTAATTTTAACTACCTTATTTATTCCGACAAATGCCATTGCTGCAAGTTCAAGTGCGGTAACATCAACCTTTGAAAGTAAAGATTTAAGTGGACAAGATTTCACTGGGCAAAATTTACAAGGAATTGAATTTACCAAAGTTAAGTTATTAGAAACAAATCTTAGTAATACTGACTTACGAGGTGCTGTATTTAATACTGTTATAGCAGAAAAAATTAACCTTTCTGGTGCAGATTTCACTAATGGTTTAGCTTATGTTAGTAACTTTGATAATGCTGACTTAACAGATACTATTTTTAGAGAAGCTATTATGTTACGCTCAACTTTTAATAATGCTAAAGTTAATGGTGCAGACTTTACTCAAGCAGTGTTAGATAATCAACAAATTAAACAACTTTGTAAATATGCCGATGGTATCAATTCTAAGACAGGAGCGAGTACCCGTCAATCTCTTGGTTGTCCTTAAATAACCTTTGTTTGATTGACAGAATAAAAAACTTTTTTGACAAGAAAAATGGAAGAGAAAGAATGATCAATTCAAAATTCTTAACTCTTCATTATTTTTGATTAAAATCTTCAAAAGCAAGGCGAATTTGCTCTAAACGGCGACGATTTACCCCTAAATCTGATTCCCCTAAACGAGAAGAAGAACGCCATTCTATCACATTTTTATCTGAGGGGAAATAAAACTCTCCATCATCCACAAAACCCATAATTTTACTGCGAAATTCTGTGCGAATATAATCCTCTTTTTGTTCTATAATTTTTGTCTCAGGTACAACGGATAAAATCTTTAAAAAATTATTATAGGCTTCATTGCGATCGCCTTCATAGGATAAAGGTAAAATAGAATGAGTACTATCGGCATTTTCACTCACAACGCAATTAGGAGTTACAGGACAAGGCGAAAGTTTACCATCTTTTACCCCTAAATTAGTGGGAATTTTACCTTCTATATGAAAAACAGAAGCGATGGGAGGAAAGCTATGAGAAAAGAAGATATAGAGAGGAGAAATTAAAGTTGAAAAAGAGAGAATAAATACACTAAAAATGGTAATTATAGATAACATAAGAAAAATCAAAATTTTGTTATTAATATTATACAATAAAAATTAAATTAAAGAAATTATGGAAATAGATAAGCTAAATAAAATAGAGGCTATTATTTTTGATTTAGGTGGAGTTATTATTGATGTAGATATGGATTTACCTTATAATAAACTTTTAAGAATGAGTAATAAAAATGAAAATTACTTATTAATTGAGTTAAAAAATATTGCCTATGAATACGAAATTGGAAAAATTAATGATCAAGAATTTATTAATAAGATAAAAGAGATTACTGCCTTAAATTTGACAGAAACGGAAATAGAAAATTTATGGAATGAAATGCTAGGTTATGTACCTAATTATATGGGAGATTTATTAGCGAAAGTTAAAGAAGAAAAAAGAACATTTATTTTAAGTAATACTAACCCTATTCATATTCGAGAAGTTAGAAAAAGATTTCATAAAGTTGTGAAGAATTATACCTTTGAATCGTTATTTGAAAAAATCTATTATTCCTATGAAATAAACTTACATAAACCTGATATAAAAATTTTTGATTATGTAATAAAAGACTCTCATCTTAATCCTAATAAAACTTTATTTATTGATGATAATAAAAATAATATTTTAAATGCACAGAAACTAGGATTAAATACTATTTATATGAATCCAAAAATGAATTTACCACAATTATTTTTAACAGAGATAAAGACTATTTTATGATGAATTTATAGAGATCACTATGGTATATAATTAAATTACTAATATAAAATACCAAAGCAGTTACTAACATGGATTTAATTGAAAAATTGAGAGAATTAGCCGCTAGAATACCACAACAATTAGAGCATATTGAGACAGAAGAAGCAACGAAAAATGCCTTGGTTATGCCTTTTATAAGTGCTTTGGGATATGATGTGTTTAATCCTTTAGAAGTTTTACCCGAATTTACTGCTGATGTTGGCATAAAAAAAGGAGAAAAAGTTGATTATGCTATCAAAAAAGAGCAACAAATTATCATGTTAATGGAGTGTAAATGGCATAAAAGTAATTTAGAACAAGAACACGCTTCACAATTATATCGTTATTTTTCCACTACAGAAGCTCGTTTTGGTATTCTCACTAATGGTATTATTTATCAATTTTTTTCAGATATTGATGAGCCTAATAAGATGGATTGTAAACCATTTTTTGAGTTTAATATTCTTAATTTTCAACCTCATCATGTTAAAGAATTAAATAAATTTACTAAATCGGCTTTTTCCTTAGAAGATATTATTAATACTGCAAGTAATCTTAAATATACTGGGGCAATAAAAAAATTATTAGAAGAAGAATTAGAATCACCTTCGGAGAATTTTGTCAAGTTTTTTGCTTCACAAATTTATAGTAATAAAATCACAAAAAATGTTATTAATCAATTTACTACTATTGTTAAAGATTCCGCTAAACAATTAATTACCGAAAAAATTAATGACTTAATTGACTCAGCAATAAATAAACCGATTGATAATTATAAAGATGTAGAAGAATTACCTGTTGATGATAACAAAATAAATAATGGAATTGTTACTACTCAAGATGAAATTGATGGTTTTAATATTGTCAGAGGGATTTTAAGTCAAGTAATTGATTTAAGTAAAGTAACTATGCGTGACACAAAAGGTTATTGTGGAATTTTGTTTGATGATAATAATCGTAAACCTATTTGTCGATTATATTTTAATACTTCTCAAAAATATATTGCTTTATTTAGTAATAAAAAAGAAACAAAGATGCCCATCGCAAATTTAACAGATATATTTAATTATAGTGAAGAATTAAAAGCAACAACTATAGAATATAATGAAAGTAAATAAATTCTTAATTTTAATAAGATTTCCGATACTTAATACTAGGATTAAGAGATATTAACTTATGATTGCTAAAGTGTTTTTCTCAAATTTCAGTAATGATTAAATAAAGTATTTATATTAAAACCTTAGAACCTTTAAAGAGTAAAGAATTGTGTACAGTGCCAAATTCAGTAGATCGAAAAAGAGATTTTAGATACTATTTATTTCATTTTATATAAAAGAATGGTATAAGATATTCTTATTATTAATTTTGATTTTATTGGGTTGGAATATAAACATTCCTTTCCACCTGAAAAATATCTTCTACACCATGGTTTAAAAAAGATAACATTTGTTTTAAAGAAAATAAATTATTATAAATTAATCTACCCCCTTTTCTCGGTTTACTTACTTTTGACCATAATATATTTACCCAAATATTAATTAATAAAAAAGATATTCCTACAAACAATAATCTCCAAGTAGGTTTTTTACTTGTGGTTCTAATTCTACAAGTATTTTTCATTCTGTAGCTACTTTCAATTCCAAATCTTTCTCTATAACATTTGTGAATATGCTCCAAATTAGTTTTTATTTTATGAGTTGCATAAACATAATGTTCTCTTCCTTATTTTCAATGTCAATTTCATCAATAATTCCCGCTATTAATCCAAGATGATCTAAATTTTTGATAGTGATTTGTTCTGTCATTTATCAAGAAAAAACTGATAATTAAATAATCAAAATTATTTTAACTAATCTTGTGAGAAATTTTTTGTTTCCTAGGATGAAAGTAATAGGACAGTCTGTAAGTTTACATTATTAAATAATGTTTTTTGTGTATCTTTTTTAGTATTGTATTGAAATATGCGGAATGTGGGTTATAAGTAATTGAAATAATAATTTAAAAGTTATAGCAATTTTAATAAGTTGTTATAGCTTTTATTTTTTTTCAGTTACAAAAGGGATAATAAATTAAGTAAGGAAGAATAGAATAACAAACATTACAATGTAATAAAAAGTAACTATTTATATCTTCATAGTGACAAATTAGGAATATCAGAATATATTGAAACAAATATCTAAGATGTTCGTAAAATTTCTGCCATGACTATTCATACCATCCTTGAAGAATTTAGACAAACAGCAACCTCTGAAAGAGACAAGGGGGATAAGTTTGAGCGTCTTATTTTACAATATAATAGTAAGATTACCCTATCGCAAATTCCCCTCGAAACTTACGAGTATATTGTTGATGGTAAATCGGCTTTGGAGTGGGTGATGGAAAGATACAAAATCACTAAGGATAAAGATAGCGGTATTGTGAATCCTAATGATTGGAGTGAGAATCCTCGCTATATTATTGATTTGGTGAAAAGGATTGTGAGGGTAAGTTTAGAAAGTGTCAAGATTGTTAAGGGTTTACCTCCTTTGAAGGAGAGAATTTGATTTTTAAATGGTGTTTTTAATTAGTCGCTTTAGCAGACTTGGGCTGTTAGCCATGAAATTTATTTCTTGGCGTGTTATGATATATCACCTAAATCTAAATAAACTCATTTATTTTTTTCCGATTAAGCAATAACTCGCTTCGCAATAAATTGACGAAGCTAATAGCGTAAATCGGCTAAAGGGATTTCAAAATATTATATTAAATTTTAGTCACTTTATCAGATTTGTTATTTTAAATAATATTTAGTAGGTGAATCATCCTCAGATTTAATGTTTTCTAATATGCCAATAGTTGTAGAATTGGCGTGATGTTCTTTTTGATTTGTAACATATTTAATCGCAGTTTCTAAATTTGTATAACTAATAGAATAAACTCCGTAACCTTTTTGCCATTGAAAAGAATTAAAATATTTTTCTGTGAGATAATGGGAGGTACTGCCTTTTATTTTTTGTACATATTCAGAAATCGATATTTTAGGAGGAATAGAAACAATAACATGAATATGATCGGGCATTCCATTAATACGATGAATAATGCAACCCAAATGATCAGATTTGCCAATAATATAATTGTATAAATCTTCTTCGTAGTGAGGTAAAATTAAAGGAAGCCTATCTTTTGTACCCCAAATAAGATGATAATATAAACGCCATAAAGCCATGATAAAACTAATATTTAATTTCTCAATAATTTAAGGATTATGGTAACAAATACAGGCAACGAATTATGAATAATAAACAAATAAACTCTCTTTTAAATAATCTTGATGAAAAAGTAAACTTAGCTATCAAACAAGCCTTAGAAAAACATCAAAAATTAGGAGAATCTGTCGTAATTTTCGATAACGGAAAAATCAAAACTTTTACTGGCGAAGAAATTAAAATTTTATTAGAAAATAACTAATGTCAGATAGGAGGTATAGATTCCTTTGTTTTCCATTGTGATCAGTTGGTGATTTTTAAAGGTTCGATCGAATAGTCTTTTGAATTATGGATTATGATAAGATGATCTTAAATAATTAATTCAAGGACGATGACAAATATATATAAATTACCATTAATCTTAGAACCGCAACCCGAAGGCGGTTATACTGTTACTTGCCCTTTATTACGTACGTAATTTAATTACCGAAGCGGATACATTAGATGATGTGTTTCTAATGTTTCTGATGCGTTGTCGGCGTTAATTGAAGCCTATCAAGAGTTAAATAAACCTTTTCTGATGGGGGCAATAAAGATTTAAAATTAGGCACTTTACGACAAATTATTCGCCAACTTGATCTTGATTGGGAAGAGTTTAAGAATTTATAATATCTCAATATTTTTATCTCACATTTAAACATATTAAGGTTCGATCGCACAGCGCCACTTTTAGCGATCGAGTTTTGGGGATTTTTTAAGAGTTCGATCGAAATAATAAGACGAATTTTAGGCAGTTTTATCGACTAATAAACTTTGTAAATATTTGTGTAAAATATCTTCTGTTAAACTGGAGGGTGATGTACCTAATTTATTTGCTAAATCAGATAATTTTTGTTCATCTTCTCTTGACAATAGTATTTTTAGAGATTTTTCTAAATATTCTTGAGCATAACTTTGATAAATCTGTTTTGCTTTTTCTACTTGGTTTATGCTATGCCATTCCCCATTTTCTACACTATTTAAAATATCTTTTTCTTCTTGATTTAAGTTACTCATTTACATTACTCCTTAAATATTTTTTTGTCATTTTTCTACTAGGTATTATTGTTTTTAAAAATATTTCCTGATCACTTTCAACAAAGGGAACTAAATAAACATAATCTCTTAATTTTATGATAAAAATACATTGTTAGCTATACTTTTTTTGATTATAATGATCGATGACACCTAATAAATCCCCTTCTTTAATTGCTTTAATAACATCAGGAAAACTAATATTTCTTTCTTTGATTAATAAGTTATTTTTGCTTTCATTCCAGTTAAAATTTTTCACCTGATAATTTTTTATTGCTAATTTTTTAACTATAGCAATCATATCAATCCTAACGGACTTGTGAATAACTTGTCTTTACTTTCCTTACTGTTTGTAGAAATATTGTATATTGGGAGTTCGATCAACAAATAAGATACTACGATCAAATAAAAGCAATTTTTTTGATAAGAAGAAGATGTACAGTATTATACTGCACTTTTGAATAATTTAGATGCGGTTATTTAGTCTAACTAGCCTGAATTATTCATGAACAAAAAATCAAAACTTAAAAAGTAGAAATTGGAATGTGGATTAAGGATTCTCAATTAGAAAAGTAATAAAAATATTATTAATCACATTTTAGAGTCCTAAAAATCTTAAAAAAGTCTTCAAAAACTTCATTTAGACACACCAATCCTATGAGAGATTAATCTTAACAAAAAATTAGTTGTCGACCTGTTAAAAGTCTTTGTGCTATGATTTTTATTTCCTGCTTAAAAGGACAATGATTTGCTAATTCTACCAACATTCCTCTGGTTGAAACTGTCACTTTTGCTCCGATTTTTATCAGAGTTTCTCTTATTCTTAATACTTGTGCATTTTCTAACCATTCTGCCTTCATCACTATTCGACGAGGTTTTGCCCAACTTTTAGCTCGATAATAAACATCCTCAAATAAACGAGCTTTTTCTTTCGTGCGAACATATTGTAATCTTGCTTGGTCTAACTAAAAGATAATCTATTTTTCGTTTCAACACCTGATTACTACTAAATCCAAACACATATTTAACATTTTGACGTTCACAAAGATTGATGATTTCAGGCAAAGAAAAACCACCATCTCCTCGTAAGATAATTTCTACATTTGCCCATGGTTTTTTCAACCTCCAAAATAACCATCTTAATAAGCCAATTATCCCCTTACCTGAATGAGAATTTCCAGGTCTTAATTGTAAAATTAAAGGATAACCACTTTTAGCTTCATTAATTAAGCAAGGAAAGTATATTTTATGTCTATAATAACCATGAAATAAACTTAATTGTTGTTCCCCATAAGTTAAAGCATCTCACCCATCTATATCTAAAATTAGTCGAATTTTATGTTGTTCTCTTTTCTCTTCTAAACAATTAGTAATTCCTTGACATATTTGGAGATTTGTTTCTGCTTGTTTAATTAATAATAATCCAGCGTCGGAACTTAAATCTATACCAGAGAACTCCACTTCTAATTGTTTTTTAGAGGGAAAATTAAAAGGTAAATTTTCGACTTGTTAACGATGACAGATAAACTGTTACTTGACACTTAGAACCTTTAGAGAGTAAGGAATTGAGAGAAAGCCTTTGACGAGGATTGAACTCGTGACCTCACCCTTACCAAGGGTGTGCTCTACCACTGAGCTACAAAGGCTTATGGGCCGAGTTGGATTTGAACCAACGTAGGCGTAGCCAGCGGATTTACAGTCCGCCCCCATTAACCACTCGGGCATCGACCCATTTGTTTTCACATTTAATTATTGTAACTAACTTTTTCTAAAAATGCCAACGATTTTAAAAATAAACTGTAGAACTTATTTATGATTATAGTTGTAACAATATAGCAAAGGGCAAAGAGCAAATTTAAAATATAGACTATAGTTACTCTTTTAGATTTAATAATGTCCTAATCAACTGGTTGTGTGCTATGTAAAGCCCGAATTTGATAGAAAAATTTAAAATTAGGGAACTCTTCTTTAAAGGATAATGTCATATAATTTAGTTAATATATTTAATCTCATTATGAATAAGTTACGCAATATCCTTATTGGTGCTGGTATCGTCTCTGTGGGTGCTATCGGTGTAAAAAAGGCAGTAGATTATTTTCAAAATAAAAAAGAGGATGAGGCAGTTAATAATTTGCCCGAAAATGTCTCTATTAATAATTTTGCTGAAGATGTCTCTATTTCTAATCCTCAAGAAGAAGTTGCTTTTGCTATAGTTGAAACTAATTCGGTACAAGAATTTTTAGATAAAACTTTTGGTATTCAGGGACGTTACCAACCTAATCGATCTCCTAAAATTTTTGACTATCAAGATAAGCAGTATATGGTAATCTGGGCTTATGATCAACAACAATCTAAAAATCAGATGTTGGTGTTTTTATATACCGATAAAGGCAGAGAAATGATTGGTAGTGTTGGTTATACATCCTCTGAAACTGATTATCGTTTAAAAATGGGAAATACTCCTTTTGCGGTGGCATTCAATGGGAAGAAATTACAATCAGGAGATGGTGAAGCAACTGGTACTGATAATGTTGATTTCGTTTTAGCTTAAACAAAATATTACATTTTAGTTACAGTAAATCAAGGGTTAATATCATTAACCCCTACATTAAAATCCCATAGGGGTTTCTAAGAATTTACAGGTTGCCCAATTCTAGGTTCTGTACCAGCTATAATTCTTTCAATATTACTGCGATGTCTGACAATCACATAAACAGCGGCAATGAGGGCAAAACCGATATAGGGTATGGAAGGATTAAAAATCCACATTAATATGTTAACGGCGATCGCAGCACTGATGGAACTTAGAGAAACAATTTTTGACACACCTAAAACTGTTAGAAATACTAACAAAGTACCCAAGCCCACATAAGGATTCATGGTTAATAAAATACCCAAACTAATGGCGGCAGATTTTCCTCCAGAAAAATTCAACCAAATTGATTTACTATGACCAATAACCGCTAATAATGCACAAATAGCGACTAACGATCCTTGCCACTGAGAAGGTAATAAAGTTAGGTAATTATAGGATAGTTTTACTAAAAATACCGCTAATGCACCTTTTAACATATCAATTAATAATACGGCGATCGCAGCTTCTTTCCCGACGATTCTTAGTACATTAGTCGCACCAGTAGAACCTGAGCCATGTTCACGAATATCAATACCTTTTACCATACGAGCTAGTATATAACCTGTGGGAATCGAGCCAAGTAGATAGGCAAGTAAAATTAAGCTAAAACTGATTAAAATAGGGTAAGTCATAGTAAAATCTGATGAAATTTTGATCTGTTAATTATTTAAGAATAAAAGTTGTCTGAATAATTAACAATAGGCAAAAAAGAATTGAGTAGGTTAGGAGTCATAAGTCAGGAGATGGGAGAAATCAAAGAATATGTAAGATTAATTGAAAAGATTTTTGATAATTTTCATTGGTAATAAAAGATAATTATTACTATCTGGAAATAATTGAAATCCATAGTTGGCATAAAATCGAACTGCATTGTCATTTATAGCGGATACAACTACCGCCATTGCGGCTATTTCATTTTGATAACAGCGACTTAAAGCATCCATTAATAATAAATCACCCCATCCTTTTTTTTGATAAGAAAAATCAACTCCTAGTCGCCCCAAAAGAATAACAAACACTAGAGGATATTTAGGTAATTTGTTAGTTAAATTGACTGGTAAATCCTCTAAATTAACACTACTTGAAGATAACGTATAGTAACCAATAATTTTATTTTTGTTTATGTCATTAGCAATAAAAGGAGCTGCTATATATTTATTTTTATCTTGTGAGGCTTGTTCTTTTAAATACTTATCTAAACTGGGAATTCCACAATTAAAATCTTGTCGATTATGTTTCTTATTGAGTGGTTCAACAACATAATTAATTTGATTAAATATTAACATTTATTGACCTTTATATTGACGATATTTTTGTGCAGAAGTTTTTAACTTTTCCGTGGGAGATGGAGGATTAAGTATGGTTTCTACAAAAAATAAACGATCTTTTCGACTTAATTGAAGCATTTGCTGTTCTCGAATTGTCTGTTGTGCAGCGTGTATTACTGTATTCACGACAAAATCTGTTAATGAACATCCTGTAATTTCTGCAGCTGACTTAATTAATTCTTTTTGTTGCTGACTGATTCGGGCTTCTAAACGAGCTTTCTTTTTTTCATCAGGGTTAACTGTGCTTGTCATTTTATTTGTCAATACTTTTTATTGATATTCTTTTGTACGTCATTTTACCGTAATTAATATTAAAATTTCAATTTACAATGAATTTATATTGTTTTTGATGGTTAATAAAAAAGTCTCTAATCAGGATTCAGTCCATCCATGATGGTTTTATTATAAATAACTCGTCCTGCGGTAGTGTAAATGTACTGAGTAATTTGTTCTCCTTCAACAGTTTCTCGCACTTTTCGATCAAGATAATACTTCCAAATACTACCATCGCTGAGGGTTTCTTCTTTTTGTAAGTCGTTACCATCTTTACCACTATCGATTTTACCCTCAAAACGTACCCAGATTTTAGCGTGTAAATGGTGGGCAATGCCCACCCTACTTTTAATATATTAAATATTCTTTCAAAATATCCTTACGTTTGCGTAATTTAGTTAAGGCTTCTCTTTCTATTTGTCTAGCCCTTTCAGGGGAAATACTGAGAATTTCGGCAATTTTTGATAAAGATAATTGTTTACCATCATCTAAGCCATAGCGTAATTTAATTACATCTTGTTGCTGTTGAGTTAACTCCGAGAGCATACGCTTTAAGTCAGATTGAAGACACAAACACTCTGTATAATCACTGGGAGATTGCCCTTTATATTCTAATAATTCTCCTAACTCAGTATCATTATTGTCTCCTACTTTTAAATCTAGGGATAAGGGTTGACGAGCTCTACCTAAATATTCCCTAACTTGTTCGGCGGTTAATTCTAGTGCTTCGGATAACTCAGCAATGGTTGC